>JAIVHA010000002.1:16827-22396 GCA_020201295.1 Lysobacteraceae bacterium
ATAAGGCGCCTTCACTGCTCAAGGTCACCGGCAGTGTACTGGCCAGTTTTTTCGGTGTGCAGAGCAGTCGCAAGCACGAGGAGGATTTCACCCAGGGCCGGCCCGCGGCCTATATCCTCATCGGCCTGGGGGCCACCTTGCTGTTCATCCTCGTCCTGTGGGGGGTGGTGCAGCTGGTGGTGGGTCTGGCCTAGTCCAGGCCGATGAAATAGGCCACCCAGATCAGCGCAATGACGATGAACAGGTAGGAGAACATCAGGATACGCCAGAACGGGCGCACCCGGATCAGGCCCATGAAGAAATCCACCACCATCTGCCCCTTCAAAAGGGTCGAGAACAGGATGGCGGAGACGACGGTCAGGCCCCCCAGTTTCATCTGGCCGACGCCCCAGGCGGCGAGGGTCAGGGCAAGCAGGACCAGCAATACCCAGGTGCAGGGACGGATCCGGTGGTTCGATGCGTGGGTCTGCTGCATGGCTTGCCTCAGCGGATGACGTAGACCAGGGGAAAAAGAATGATCCACAGCAGATCGATCATGTGCCAATACGAGGCGCCGGTTTCCACGCCGGTGTGGTCATGGGCGCTGTAGCCGCCCCTGCGGGCCTTGAGCACGATGGCGGCCAGGATCACCATGGCCATGATCACGTGCATGAAGTGGAAGAAGGTCAGCGACAGGTAGAACATGAAGAAGGTGTTGGTCTCCATGCCGATCCCGGCGGCATCGGCCTGGTAGAACTCCACCATCTTGACGACCAGGAACAGGGCGCCCATGGCGATGGCGGCATAGAGCCAGAGTACACAGCGCTTGCGGTCATCCACGCGGATGGCCGCGACCGCGCGCACCACGAAGTAACTGCTGGTGATCAGGATCAGGGTGTTGACCGCGCCCGAGAGCTGGTTGATCTGCAACTGCGAGGCATTGAACATCTCCACGTTGGCGCTGCGCGCGAAGGCGTAGGCCAGGAAGAAGATCCCGAATACCAGCAGCTCGGCGAAGATGAAGATCCAGAGGGCAAAATCACCCGGTGGATAGTAGCCTTCTGGCTCGGGTGTAGGGCTGACGACATCACTCATGAAGAAGCATCCAGTATGCTTCTTACGCTACGCGACCGTGTTACGAGCGTCAACCGACAGGTACCTAGCGGCGCTGCAGCCGCCAGCGTTGCACGATTTCGTCCACGTCCAGGTCATCTGGCCCGCTGCGCCAGTGCTGGAAGTAATCCACGTCCTCGCTGCGTGGTGTCGGGTCGGGTCGGCGGAACTGGAAGCGCGTCGCCAGTGGCACGGCCTCGCCCAGGGCCATCACCTCGCCGCGACCCAGGGCGGCCAGGATGTTGATCAGATCCCGTTCCCCTTCCGGTACCAGCTCGCGGATGTAGCGCTGGTCATCGGGGTTGGTCATGCGCATGCACAGAAAGGTGCCGCATTGGGACAGTACTGTTTCCGACAATTCGTGGGGCCGTTGGCTCACCACGCCCAGGGATACACCGTACTTGCGCCCCTCCTTGGCGATGCGTTCCATGGACAGGCGGGTGCCCTCGTAGCGGGTGTTGTGGGCGCGCGGAATATAGGTGTGGGCCTCTTCGCACACCAGCAACAGGGGAAATTCCTGGTAGCGCGGGTTCCAGTAGTTGAACTCGAAGGCCAGGCGGCCGATCTGGGCGGAGATGGTGGGTCGCACATCGAAGGGGATGGCGCTGAGATCGATGACGGTGATCTGACGTTTTTCGTCCCCCAGGCCGACGAATTCCCGCAGCAGGCCCGCCAGGGTGTTGGAGTGGGTGCGCAGTTTCGGCTTGAGCAGAAAGTCGTAGCGGCTGTCATTGAAACGACTTTGCAGCTTGACCAGGAATTCGTCGAAATGGCCGAACAGTACCCCCTTGGATTTACCGAAGTCACCCTTCTGCGAATTGGCGGCCTTGAAGTACTGGTACATCTCCACCAGGGAAAAATACACCGGCGAGTCGATGGACATGCCCTGGGCGAACAGTTCCGGGTTGGCCTTTTTTTTCAGGTCGCGGACGGTTTCGCGCAGCAGGGCGATCTGGGTGGAGGCGTGGGGGTCGTCGCGGTCGATGAGCAGGTCGATCAGCTCCGCGTAGGTCATCAGCCAATAGGGGATTTCCAGCTGGCGGGCATCCACATAGTGCATGACGGCCGGGTCGAAGGCCGATTGCAGATTACCCGCGTCGTCGTGCCAGCAGTATTCCCCGTGCAGGTCGAGCAGAATGACATGGGCCTTGGGCATCACCTGGATGGTGCGTTGAAGCAGGCTGGCGACGGTCCAGGACTTGCCGGAACCCGACTGGCCAAGAATGGCGAAATGGCGGCCGAACATGCGGCCCGGGTCGAGGCAGACCTCCAGATCGGGGTGGGTGTGCAGGTGCCCCAGGCTGAATCCCTTGTCCCGGTGCTGCTCGAAAATGACGCGCACCTGGTTGCTGCCGACCGCGTGGACCTCGGCACCCACGGCGGGAAAGTGGCGGATGCCGCGCTGGAACTGTCCCTGCGCGTCCACCTCGCCGAGGGGCAGCAGTTCCAGGGCCTGGCCGCCCGCTGTGTCGGATGCGCCAGGCACCGTCTGCATGCGGGTCACGGTGGCCAGGATATGAATGTCCTGCTGGCGAATGGCCACATGGGAAGACAGTTGGCCCACCAGCACCTCCTCGCCATCCACCTGGACCATGATGCCGCTCGCCCCGCCTTCCAGGCACAGGCGCGCGGTGAAGCTTTGCCCCTGGATGTCCGTGAGGTGGCCGATGAGGGTTGTGGAATGGGTCATCTACTGTCTCCCTGTAGCGGTATTCAGACTGTTTCGGCCGTTTTGGGTAAATCCTCAGGCCTAGGAGCCTGTCGGACTTAGGACTGATCTCGGCAACTGCTCCATGCGTTGCTCTACCTCCTGCATCCATGCAGTCGTACTGCGCCGGTGGGAGAGCGGTCCATTTTTCCGATCCTTTTCGTCCCCATCCAGGCCCGCACCATTCCCCTGCTGCTGGAAGGACGCGACCTGGTGGGCCAGGCCCAGACCGGCACCGGCAAGACGGCGGCCTTCGCCCTGCCCATGCTGGCGCGCATCGACCTGAAGAACAGCGCCACCCAGGTGCTGGTGCTGGCGCCCACCCGCGAGCTGGCCATCCAGGTGGCCGAGGCCTTCCAGCGCTATGCCACCCACATGAAGGGCTTCCACGTGCTGCCCATCTATGGCGGCCAGGACTATGGCACCCAGCTGCGCGCCCTCAAGCGCGGCGCCCAGGTGGTGGTGGGTACCCCGGGACGGGTCATGGACCATATGCGCAAGGGTACACTCAAGCTCGATACGCTGCAGGCCCTGGTGCTGGATGAAGCCGATGAAATGCTGCGCATGGGTTTCATCGACGATGTGGAATGGGTGCTGAGCCAGACCCCGCCGACCCGCCAGGTGGCCCTGTTCTCGGCCACCATGCCCGAGGCCATTCGCCGTATCGCCAAGCAGCACCTCGACAAGCCGGAAGAGGTCACCGTCAAGCACCAGAAGGCCACGGCCAACCTGATCCGCCAGCGTTTCTGGATGGTCAGCGGCTTCCACAAGCTCGACGCCCTGACCCGTATCCTCGAGTTCGAGACCTTCGACGGCATGATCATCTTCGTGCGCACCAAGAACGCCACCACCGAGCTGGCGGAGAAACTGCAGGCACGCGGCTACGCCGTGGAAGCCCTGAGCGGCGACATCGCCCAGGCGCAGCGCGAGCGTACCGTGGACCGCCTGAAGAAGGGCAAGATCGACATCCTGGTGGCCACCGACGTGGTGGCGCGCGGCCTGGACGTGGACCGCATCAGCCACATCATCAACTACGACATCCCCTACGATACCGAATCCTACGTGCACCGCATCGGCCGCACCGGCCGCGCCGGTCGTACGGGCGACGCCATCCTGTTCGTGGCGCCACGCGAGCGGCGCCTGCTGCAGGCCATCGAGCACGCCACCGGGCAGCGCATCGAGCCCATGGAGCTGCCGTCCACGGAGGTCATCAACGACCAGCGCATCTCCCGCTTCAAGCAGCGCATCACCGACACCCTGGCCACGGAGGAGATCGGCTTCTTCTACCAGCTGATCGAGCAGTACCAGCAGGAGCACAATGTGCCAGCCATGGAAGTCGCCGCCGCGCTGGCGGTGCTGTTGCAGGGCGACCAGCCCCTGCTACTGGAAAAGGCCAAGACCCCGGCGCGGGAAAACCGCGACACCACGGCACGGCCACGCCGCGAGCGCGAGGACCGGCCGGAGCGAGGCGCGCGGCCGGAACGTGCCGAACGCGCGCCCGGCAAGCGACGTCGCGAGGCAGGTGAGGGTGAGGCCGTGGACATGGAACGCTACCGTATCGAGGTGGGCCATGCCCACGGGGCGGCCCCGGGCAACATCGTCGGCGCCATCGCCAATGAGGCCGGCCTCGACAGCCAGTACATCGGCCGCATCGATATCCAGGACGACTACAGCCTGGTCGACCTGCCCGCGGGCATGCCCGAGGACATCTTCACCATCCTGCGTGTCACCCGCGTGGCCGGCCGGCCGCTGCAGATCAGCAAGCAGGGCGGCGAGCGCCCGGTCACCCGGCGCAAGGAAGGCGGTGACGACAAGCCCAAGCGCGATTTCAAACCCCGGCCCGCTGCGCCCGGTGCCAAGGCCAAGCCCGGGGGCAAGCCCAAGGTGAGGACCGCTGCCGCCAAGGACAAGGGCAAACCCAAGACGCCGCGCAAGCCGCGTCCGGAGTAAGGACCTGCGGCCCGCTGGACCAACTCTATACTCGTCATTCCGGCGAATGCCGGAATCCATAGAGGTCTGGATGCCCGCCTCGTGGAATGTCGTGTCTCGCGTATTGAGGGATAGGCCCGGCAGACCAGCGTTGGTGCTCACCCTCAACCCGAGCCAGCTGCGGCGGCCGGCTCCGCGCCCAGCGCCGCCAATACCCCGTCCCAGAACTGCACCCGTGCCCGCACCGCTTCGCGGGCGGCGACCACGGCTTCCTCGCGTTCCTGCTCGTCGTGGCACAGGCCGTTCAGCAGGCGCAGGGACAACGGGCCGTGCGAGCCTTCGTCCAGGTGGATATGGCGTTCCAGGTAATAGTGGAAGGTGGGCGCATCCTGCCGGCCGATGCCGGAGCGTTCCAGGATGGCGCGGAACATGTCGGGGATGATGTGCTCCCGGCCCAGGGCCAGGGCGGCGGCGGCCTCGTGGGGCTTGCCGCCGGTCAGGAACCGGAAGGTGGTCGTGGTGAAGGCGCGCGCGGGCGCCGGAACCGAGGGCAGCGCTAGGGCGGCCTCTACGCCTTGCCTGCGCACCCTGTCCACGAAGGCGAACACCGGGCCGGTGTCGGCGCCGATCTCCTCCATGGCCTGGCAATAGAGCTCGAAGTGGCTGATATAGCCGCCATCGGTGCCGGGCATGGCTTCGTCGCATTCCTCCCCGAGGACCATTTCGTTGATAAAGCGCCGCACGTTGCCATCGCTCACCGGCACCCAGGGAAAGCCGGCCGGGGCCACGATAGCCTGCAGGTGCTTGGCCACTGACATGAAGTCCCAGACCGAGTAGACA
>JAIVHA010000135.1 GCA_020201295.1 Lysobacteraceae bacterium
GCGACGCACCGCCACACCACCCTTCTTGGCGATTTCCACCGAACGGGATGCCATTTCCGCCGATTCCTTGGAGTTACTTGATACCCCGTTGATGGAAACGGCCATTTCGTTGATGGCGGTACTCACCGAGGTAATCTCCTGCGCCTGTCGTTCGGATGCCTCGGCCAGATGGCGCGCGGTATCCTGGGACTGCTGGGCGGAAGAAGAAACCTGCGATGAAGTTTCGTTGATGGTGGTAACCAGGTCACGAATAGCGTCGATGGTGAAATTCACGGAGTCCGCGATGGCGCCGGTGAAGTCCTCGGTTACCGTGGTGTAGTTGGTAAGGTCACCATCGGCGAGGTTGGCCATTTCGTCCAGCAGTCGCAGGATGGCTTCCTGGTTCTGCTCGTTCTGGTGTTCGGCGGCCTGCACCCGGCGCCGCTGGTCGGAAAACACCTGCACGCCCAGCCAGGCAAGGATCAACAGTGCCACGGCGCCGAAGGCGTAGGCCATCTGCGGCTGCACCAGGCGCACTTCCGCGGCCCGGGCATAGCCATTCTGCAGCTGCAAGGCCGCGGCAAACAGGGCATCGGAGTCAGGACCGGCGTTGCGGGCGGTAACCTGCAGGGCCAGCAATTCCTCGGAAATATCCAGCAGTTCGGCCACGTAGTCGGCCACCGAACTGAACAGCATGGCCACTTCGCGCAACTTGGCCAACGCCTCCTCATCACCCACGGCGCTGATACCATCACCCCCGCGGATCATGCCTTCCAGGACGCTGCCGAATTCCTCGGTATCGAGCGCAAAGGCCTCGGCCGCGGCCTCGGCGTCGTCACCGGCCAGCACCTTGTTGACGTTGTTGACGATACGCTGCGACAGCATCAGCTGGTGACTGGCGACGCGGACCTGCTCCTGTGTCGCGCGGTTTTCCACCAGGATACGTACCACATCATCGGAGTATTTCAGCAGTTGAGGCATGAACTCGTTAATGACTTCACCGGCCTCGTTCACCGCCTGGATGATTTCCTCGCCTTCGAGTACGCGGGTCACACCCGCGCTAAAGCCTTCCCAGCTCCGCTCCAGCTCGCTGAGTTCCTTATTGAGGCTGTCCGGGGTCGGCGGCAGTCCGGTGGCCACGTTGCCATTGCGCTGCAATTTCAGGGTCTGCTGGAAACGGTCGCGCGTACGCTGCAACTGGGAGAAGGCCGCACCAGTCCCGGCGGAAGCCTCCAGGGCATGCTTCGCGATACGCTGCGAGAGCACCTGCTGCTCGCTGGTATAGCCTATGTATTCCTTGTCGAACTCGGCCTGTACTCCCACGTACCAGAACACCACCACCATGATTGCCAGTGACAGCAACAGGGCCGTGATGAGGTACATAATGCGCTTGTGGGAACCAAGCTTCGCCAGAGAGTCTGTGGTTGCTTTCATGCTCTGTCTCCTGACCAGAATCGAATCTGTCCTTTGGGGTTGATATGCATTCGTTATAATTCCGTCGTCGAAATCCGTCTCATGCGTCCGCTATTCCATGCCATGCCCCTCCGGGCGCCGCGCCACCTAGATAGCGGCCTGTAAAAACTGGGGTGACTCCGCCAGCGAATGCATGCTGAACACCCCCCAGTGCTCATCCTTGCGTCGAAAGCCATGCCGCAGATACTCGGCAATGGCGCCGTCCTGTACCGGTGGTTCCGGCACCTGTTCCTCGTTGAGGAAGTGCCTGAGGCCAAACACCTCGTCCACCACCAGCCCCGAAAAGACACCGTTATGATTCACCACCAGCACCCGGGTGGTACGGGTCATGGTGGTCGCACGGCCCTCCAGGTAACCCCGCAGGTCCATGACGGGCAAAAGATTGCCGCGTACGTTGGCGATCCCGCGTACCCAGGAACGGGTGCGCGGGATCCGGGACAGGCCGGGGTAGGTCAGCACCTCGACCACTTCACCCAGGGGCGCCAGCAGGCGCACATCCCCGAGGCGAAACCCGATCCCGCTCCATTCCTCGGCGAGCTCGGCCTGCTGAGGCAGCTCGCGGGCATGGGTCATGCAGCTGCGCTCTATCTCCCGCAGTATTTCCAGCGGCCCCTGTGCGGTTCCCTGCGCCATGAATCCTCCCGTCAGCCGGCCATCACGCTGTTGATCTTGGCCAGCAGGTCTGCCTCCAAAACGGGCTTGGTAATGTAATCCTTCGCGCCCTGGCGCATCCCCCACACCCGGTCGGTCTCCTGATCCTTGGTGGTGACGATGATGACCGGGATGCTGGACGTCGCCGCGTCCCGCGTCAGCTGCCGGGTGGCCTGAAAACCGTTCAGGCCCGGCATGACCACATCCATCAGGATGACATCGGGTTTCAGTTCCTTTGCCCGCTCGATCCCTTCCGTGCCGTTTTCCGCCGTGAAGGTCTGATGTCCATTCTTTTCCAGCATTCCCTTCAGTACATGAGCCTCGGTGGGGGAATCGTCCACAATCAGGATCTGTGCCATATTCGTATCCTCTGCATTACACAAATGTGTTCCGTATGGATAAATCTGGGGGCTGGCCCCGGGCGTCAGGCATCCACGATGACGTGATCCTTGATGGCCCCCAGCAATTCCTCCTTGGTAAAGGGCTTGGTCAGGTATTGATCCGAGCCCACGATCCGCCCCCGGGCGCGATCGAACAGTCCATCCTTGCTGGACAGCATGATGACCGGGGTCTCCCGGAAAACCTGGTTGTGCTTGATCAGCGCGCAGGTCTGGTAGCCATCCAGGCGCGGCATCATGATGTCGACGAAGATGATATCGGGGTGGGTATCCGCGATCTTGGCCAGGGCCTCGAAGCCGTCGGTGGCCGTGATGACCTCGCAGCCTTCCTTCTTCAGCAGGGTCTCCGCCGTTCGCCGGATGGTCTTGCTGTCATCGATGACCATGACCTTCAGTCCAGACAATCCTGTATCCATAGAAGTAGCTTCCTGCGTCCCGCCATCCCGACCGGAATCGGCCATGGTCGTTGTATCGTTATGATTTTGCATTGGACATGCCGCCTGCTTTCCTAACACATTCAATAAAATAATTCCATGAATCGCCCCGGCACCGACTCCCTGTCAAGCCTGGATCGCCCCCTGTGGCCGGCGCAACAGGCGCCTGGCCCGGCTTACCCCCATGATGGAATTCCATTACCATGTACGGGAGCTACCCCTGTCTATCGTCCGCCCGCCCGCAAACTTTATGGCGCGCGGATACTTGCAAACCAGGCTACACACAGGAACCGACCCCCATGAGCACACGCCTTGGCGTGGTGATGGATCCCATAGGCACCATCAAGCCCTACAAGGACAGCACCTTCGCCATGTTACTGGCCGCCCAGGCCCGCGGCTGGGAACTGTTCTATATGGAACAACAGGACCTGTTCCTGCGCGACGGTGTCAGTCACGGGCACATGCGTCCCCTGCGGGTCATCGACCGGGACCGGGACTGGTTTACCTGGGAGGATACCGCCAGGGAAATGCCACTCCAGGAACTGCATGCAATTTTGATGCGCAAGGATCCTCCCCTGGACCTGGAGTTCCTCTACAGCACCTATCTGCTGGAACGGGCCGAGGCACATGGCACCCTGGTCGTGAACCGCTGCGCCAGCCTGCGCGACGCCAATGAAAAGCTTTTCACCGCCTGGTTCCCCCAGTGCTGCGCCCCCACCCTGGTAAGCCGCGAGGCGGTGCGTTTCCGGGCCTTCCTGGCCGAACAGCGGGATATCATCCTCAAGCCCCTGGATGCCATGGGCGGCGCCTCCATCTTCCGGGTACGACAGGAGGATCCCAATATCGCCGTGATCCTCGAGACCCTCACCGATCATGGCCGGCGCATGACCATGGCCCAGCGCTTCATCCCCGAGATCAGCGCGGGCGACAAGCGTATCCTGCTCATCGATGGCGAACCCGTGCCTTATGCCCTGGCGCGCATCCCCGCTCCCGGGGAGACACGTGGCAACCTGGCCGCCGGCGGTCGCGGCGAGGGGGTGGCCCTGACGGAGCGGGACTATTGGATCTGTGCGCAAGTGGCGCCGGTGCTACGCGAAAAAGGCCTGCTGTTCGTGGGCCTGGATGTGATCGGTGACTACCTTACCGAGATCAATGTCACCAGCCCCACCTGCATCCGCGAACTGGACAAGCAATACGGCCTGGACATCGCCGGCCAGCTCATGGACGCCATCGCGGCCCGACTCCCGGGCCGGCCATGACCCGCGCGCTGCTGGCCGGCCTGCTGCTACTCACCCTGACGGGCTGCGAGCGCGCGCCGCCGGTCCACCAGCACGCCTTCTTCGCCCTCGGCACCCTGGTCGAGGTGTCCGTGGCCGATTCTGACCCGCAACGGGCATCCCGGGCCGCGGAGGCGGTGGAAGCGATCTTTCGCGAGGATCACCAGCTTTGGCACGCCTGGCATCCCGGCCCCTTGATGGACCTGAATCGCGCCCTCGCGGCGGGGCAAGGCGCCCAACCCCATCCCTCCATCCACTACCTGCTGGAACGGGCCGCTCCACTGGCCGAGCGCAGCGGCTATCGCTTCGACCCCGCCGTCGGCGGGCTGGTGCGCCTGTGGGGCTTTCATGCCGACACCCCGCCCGAGGGCCCGCCACCGGATGCGGATGCCCTGCGGGACTGGCGGGAACACAAGCCCTCCCTCGCCGATCTGTACTGGGACGAGGACCAGGTCTTCAGCCGCAATCCCGTCCTGCAACTGGACTTCGGCGCCTTCGCCAAAGGCTATGCCGTGGACCAGGCCATCGCCCGCTTGCGTGCCCTGGGTATCGACAATGCCATCGTCAATGCCGGCGGTGACCTGCGCGCCATCGGCCGGCGTGCCGACCGGCCCTGGCGCATCGGCATCCGTCATCCTCGCGCTCCGGAGGTGCTCGCGTCCATTGCCATCGAGGGCGACGAGAGCCTGTTCACCTCCGGCGACTATGAACGCTATTTCGAGCACGAGGGCCGACGCTACCACCATATACTGGATCCCTTCAGCGGCCAGCCCGCGACAGGCACCACCTCGGTCACCGTACTGCATACGGACGCCACCACCGCCGACGCCGCCGCCACGGCCCTGTTCGTGGCCGGACCGGATCACTGGCAAGAGGTGGCCCGGGCCATGGGCTTGCGTCATGTCCTGCTCATCGATACCGCCGGTGTTGCCCACCTGAGCCCGGCCATGGCCGAACGCATCCACTTCGAAACAGACCCTCCGCCGCCACTGCGGCTCAGCGAGCCCCTGCCATGACGCGCGCCGACTGGGTCCTGCTGCTGGCACTGCTGGCCGGCCTGCCCTGGCTGTATGTTCACTTCTGGAATAGTGCTCCCGGCCAGCAGCTGGCCATCCTCACGGCGGAAGGCCCGCCGCGCATCCTGCCCCTGTATCCGAACCGGGAACTGCGCATCGCGGGCGCGCTGGGCGACAGCCTCATCCGCATCGAACAGGGACGGGCACGCTTCATCGCCTCTGCCTGCAGCAACAAGGTGTGCGTTCAGCGCGGCTGGATCGACGCCAGCGGGGAGACCAGCGCCTGCCTGCCCAACCGGGTGAGCATCCAGGTGCTGGGGCGCGATGCCCGCTATGACGCGGTGAACTTCTGAACATGCAGGTCCAGACCACCCGCGAAGATCACCGTATTGCCTGGCTGGCCGCCCTGGCCATCGCCATTCATGTGCTGGAGGCGGCCCTGCCCAGCCCGTTGCCGGGGGTCAAGCCGGGGCTGGCCAATGTGATCACCATCGTGGTGCTGGTGCAGTTCGGCTGGCGCGTGGCGGCCTGGGTCAGCCTGCTGCGGGTGCTGTGCGGCAGCCTGCTGCTGGGCACGCTGGTGTCGCCCACCTTCTTCCTCAGTCTGGGTGGCGCCCTGGCCAGTCTGGCGGTGCTGGCCCTGGCCGCACGACTCCCCGGGCGGGGCCTCGGGCCGGTGGGCTACAGCCTGCTGGCCGCCCAGTCCCATATGCTGGGCCAGTTCCTCATCGCCTGGCAATTGTTCATCCCCCACCCGGGGCTCTGGACCCTGTTGCCGCTGCTGCTCACGGCGGCCCTGTTGTTCGGCCTGCTCAGCGGTATAATCGCCCACATGATGCTCCAGGGAGTTACACGGGAACCCGCATGACGGACGCGGCATTGGCGCCAGCGCACCACGCCAGCCCGGATCGGCTGGTGGTGACCCTGTTCATCGCCACGGCCCTGCATGCCGTGCTGATCCTGGGCCTGGGCTTCAGCCTCGAGGAGCGCGACCGCAAGGACGATTTGCCGACCCTGGAGATCACCGTGGTCCAGCGCCCCAGCGAACCAGTGGAGGAAGCCGACTACCTGGCCGCCGCCAGCCAGGAGGGGGCGGGCAATACCGAGGAGCGGGTGCGCCCGCAGGAAGAAAGCCGGGAATCGGCCCCGCCGCCGCCCGCCGCCGCCGAACCCGAGCCGGAACAGGCACAGCTGATCACCAGCCGGGACGCCACCCGGCCCACCCCGCAACCGGTCGAGAAAACACCCCCCGAACCCAAACCCCTCAGCGCCGCGGAACTGGTGGACCGCAGCATGGAAATGCTCAGCCTCAACCGCGAAATCACTCAATTGTCCCAGGCCTATTCCCAGCGCCTGCGGGAGACCTTCATCTCCGCACGCACCGCCGAATACAAATACGCCAATTACATGCGCGAGTGGGTCAACAAGGTGGAACGGGTGGGGGACCTGAATTACCCCGACGAGGCACGCCGGCGCGGCATCTCCGGCACCCTGCGCGTGCAGGTCACCCTGAACGCCGATGGCACCGTGCGCGACGCCATCATCACCCGCCCCTCGGGCCACCGGGTGCTGGACGAGGCCGCCCTGCGCATCGTGCGCCTGGCCGCCCCCTACGCGCCCTTCCCGAGGGAGATCCGCGAGGACGTCGACATCATGCACATTACCCGCACCTGGGAATTCACCAGCGGCAACCGGTTGAATACACAGTAGAGGCAACCGTTGTCGGGCTGAAGCCCGGCTTGCAGGGGGGGCGCCGTTCTGGGTCCTGCTGTAGGAGCGGGCTCTGCCCGCGAATGGGTCGAGGTGGCACCGAACCCGGTTCGCGGGCAGAGCCCGCTCCTACAAGGGCGGCGGCGCCGGTACCCGTGGCTGCGGGCTTCAGCCCGCCAACGTCAAACGCCCCTTGAGCCCCGTCTCCGGGTGCCCGATACTAGCGCCATGCACGACACGGATTTTCTCGGCAATCACTTCCTCATCGCCATGCCCAAGCTGGCGGATCCGAACTTCTTTCACACCGTCACCTACCTGTGCGAACACAACCCCGAGGGCGCCCTGGGCATCGTCATCAACCGGCCACTGCAACTCACCCTGCGTGAGATCCTCCGGCACATGGACCTGGAACCGGCCACGGAAGCCATCGGCGACCAGCCCGTCTACCTGGGCGGCCCGGTGCAGCAGGAGCGCGGCTTCGTCCTGCACCGCCCCCTCGGCGACTGGGAGGCTACCCTGCCCGTCTCCGAGGAGATCGGCGTCACCTCCTCGCGGGACATTCTCACGGCCATCGCCGCGGGCCAGGGGCCAGAGCAGAGCCTCATCGCCCTCGGTTACGCCGGCTGGGGCGCCGGTCAACTGGAGCAGGAACTCGCCGCCAATGCCTGGCTGTCCGGCCCCGCGGACCAGCGCATCGTCTTCGACTTGCCCCATGAACAACGCTGGGAGGCCGCTGCGGCCCGGCTCGGCGTGGACCTGAACCTGCTCAGCGGCGAGGCAGGCCACGCCTGAGCCCGCCCGTGGCCAGCCAGGTACTGCTCGGCTTCGACTACGGCCAGCGTCGTATCGGGGTGGCCGTGGGCCAGACCATCACCGCCACCGCCACCGCTCTGGCCACGCTGGCGGCACGGGATGGCCAACCCGACTGGGCGGAGGTGACGGCCCTCATCGAACAGTGGCGGCCCGACGCCCTGGTGGTCGGCCTGCCCCTGCGGCTGGACGGCACCGAAAGTGAACTTAGCCGCGCGGCACAACGCTTTGCGCGCCGGCTGGAAGGACGGTATAAACGCCCCGTCCATTTGATGGACGAACGGCTCAGCTCGCGGACCGCGGAACAGACCCGCGCCCGAGGCAGCGCCCGGCAGGGCCTGGATGCGCTGGCAGCGCAGATCATCCTGCAGGACTGGTTCGAACTTTTCGGAGAAACCCCATGACGGGTACGATCGAGGTTGAAACACTGCTGGATGGCATGGCGCGGGAACTGCGCTCGCTGCTGCAGCAACGCGGTATCACGGATGCCGCCATGGTCGGCATCCACACCGGCGGGGTGTGGGTGGCGCGCGAACTGCACCGGCGCATGGATATCGCGGAGGAACTGGGCAGTCTGGACATCTCCTTCTATCGCGACGATTTCACCCGCATCGGCATGAACCCCCAGGTGCGGCCCTCGGAGCTGCCCTTCAACGTCGACGACCGCCACATCATCCTGGTGGATGATGTGCTGCACACCGGGCGCACCATCCGCGCCGCCCTCAACGAACTGTTTGACTATGGCCGCCCGGCGTCCATACTCCTCGCCGCCCTGGTGGAGCGCGGCGGACGCGAACTGCCCATCGAGGCCAACGTGGTGGGCCAGTCCATGGACCTGCGCGAGAATGAACACGTGAAACTCACCGGGCCCGACCCGCTGACCCTGGAGATCCAGCAACTGGCATGAGCGGCGCGAACCTGCAAGTCGACGAGGACGGGCGCCTGCGCCATTTCCTCAGCATCGAGGGCCTCAACCGGGGCCTGCTCACCGAGATCCTCGATACCGCGGAATCCTTTGCCGGGGTCACCGCGCAAACGGTGAAGAAGGTGCCGCTGCTGCGCGGCAAGACCATCGTCAACCTGTTCTTCGAGGCCAGCACCCGCACCCGCACCACCTTCGAACTGGCCGCCAAGCGCCTGTCCGCCGACGTGCTCAACATCAATGTCGATGCCTCCAGCGCCACCAAGGGCGAGACCCTGCTCGACACCTTGCGCAACCTGGAGGCCATGCACGTGGACATGTTCGTGGTGCGTCACGCGGAAAGCGGCGCGGCCCACTTCATCGCCCGTAACGTGGAACCCCACGTGAGCGTGATCAACGCCGGTGACGGCCGTCACGCCCACCCCACCCAGGCCATGCTGGACATGTTCACCATCCGTCGCGTCAAGGGGCCGGACTTCGGCCGCCTGCGGGTAGCCATCGTCGGCGACATCCTGCATTCGCGGGTGGCACGCTCGCAGATCCATGCCCTCAACCTGCTCAATACCGGCGAGGTGCGGGTGGTGGCGCCCAAGACCCTCACCCCGATCCATGTGGAAACCCTGGGTGTGCGGCCCTATCACGACTTATGCGAGGGTATCCGCGACTGCGACGTGGTGATCATGCTACGCCTGCAGCGCGAGCGCATGCAGGGCGCCCTGCTGCCCAGTGAACATGAGTACTACCGTCTGTTTGGCCTCACCGAGGAACGGCTGTCGGTGGCCAAACCCGATGTCACGGTCATGCACCCCGGCCCCATCAACCGCGGCGTGGAAATGGATTCCCGGGTGGCCGACGGCCCCCATTCGGTCATCCTCGAACAGGTCACCCATGGCATCGCCGTGCGCATGGCGGTCATGTCCATGGCCATGCGCCAGCAGGACCGCACGCTGGAGGATGGCGCATGAACCCCTGCAGCGAGACCCCGCCCCGTATCCGCATCAAGGGGGGCCGACTGATCGACCCGGCCAACCGGGTCGATGGCGAGCAGGATCTGTATCTCGCCGACCGCAAGGTAGTGGGCATCGGCACGGCGCCGGACGGTTTCCAGGTGGAACAGGAGATCGACGCCCGTGGCCAGATCGTCTGCCCGGGCCTGATCGATCTCGCCGTGCGCCTGCGCGAGCCGGGCCAGGAGCACAAGGCCACCATCGATTCCGAATGCCGCGCCGCCGCCAGTGCCGGCATCACCACCCTGTGTTGTCCACCGGATACGGACCCGGTGATCGACACCCCGGCCGTGGTGGAACTGATCCACCACCGCGCGCGCCAGACCAACACCACCCGGGTACTCACCCTGGGCGCGCTCACCCGCGACCTGGACGGCAAGCTGCTGAGCGAGATGCGCGCCCTGCAACTGGCCGGCTGTGTGGGTGTCACCAATATTCAGCGCCCCCTGATCAATTCCCTGGTGGAACGGCGCGCCTTCGAATATGCCGCCACCTTCGACCTGAGGGTGCACCTGCACGCCAACGACGAATCCCTGTCCAACGGCGGCTGCGCCCACGAGGGCGCGGTCGCCACCCGGCTGGGATTGCCCGGCATTCCCGCCGCCACCGAGACCTCGAGCGTGGCGCGCCTGCTGGCGCTGATCGAACAGACCGGGGTGCGCGCCCATTTCTGCCGCATCACCAGCAGCCGCGCCCTGGGCATGATCGCCCGCGCCCGCTATGACGGCCTGCCGGTCAGCGCCGACGTGGCCGTGCCCTACCTGTTCCTCACCGAGCTGGACATCGCCGAATTCGACAGCCAGTGCCACGTGCTGCCGCCGCTGCGCACCCAGGAAGACCGCGCGGCCCTGCGCGCCGGCCTGGCCAACGGCAGCCTCGCTGCCCTGTGCTCCGACCACCAGCCCCACGAGGATGACGCCAAGCGCGCGCCCTTCCCCAGCACGGCACCGGGCATCTCCGGTCTCGACACCCTGCTGCCCATGGCCCTGCGGCTGGTGGAACAAGGCGCCATGGGGCTGACCGACGTTCTGCACCGGCTCACCGCCGGCCCGGCCGCCATCCTCGGCCTGGAACAGGGTCAGCTCGCCATCGGCGCACCTGCCGATGTCTGCATCTTCGACCCGGAACACACCTGGATACTGGATGACCACAGCATGGAGAGCGAGGGCCACAACAGCCCCTTCCGGGACTGGGAAATGAAGGGCCGCGCCAGCCATACCCTGCTGAACGGGCGAGTGGTGTATGCGCGCGAGTAGGCCTGATCCTGACAAATGCGATTTGGCCACGGAAGCACACGGAACTACACGGAAAGATGAAGATTGCACCCGTAGGAGCGGCCTCTGGCCGCGAACCGTATGTGGTACCCCGGGCATTCGCGGCCAGAGGCCGCTCCTACGGGTGTCTTCGGCTAGCTGCAGTATTCAACATTTCCGTGTAGTTCCGTGTGCTTCCGTGGCCAATGATATTCGAACACAGGCCAGCACATACCCCAGCCGCCAGGCTACAATAGCCACCATGACGAAGCCGGCCCCCAAACCCCATCGCGGCACCATCCACCTGGAAGAGGCCGGGATTCTCTCCCACCAGGCCCACCCGGGTGACCAGTACGTGCTGCGTGTGCAGGCCCCCGCCTGTGCCGCGAAGGCCCTGCCCGGCAGCTTCGCCCACCTGCAGTGCGACCCGCTGCTGGCCATGCGCCGGCCGCTGTCCATCATGCGTGTGGATCCCAAACAGGGCTGGGTGGAATTTCTCTACAAGGCCGTGGGCGAAGGCACGCGACTGCTGGCACGCCGCCAGCCGGGCGAGACCCTGAGCCTGCTCGGCCCCATCGGCGTGCCCTTCCAGGTCCATCCGGAACGGCCGCGGCCGCTGTTGCTGGGTGGCGGCGTGGGCATCCCGCCCATGGTGTTCCTGGCGGACAGCCTGCGCGGTAACGGCGCCTGGCAACCCTTCGTGGTGATGGGTTCGGAAGTGCCCTTCCCCTTTCAGGCGCGCCCCTCGCAGTTTCTGGTACCCGGCCTGCCCGAGGGAGTGATCGCCGCCATGCCATTGCTGGAGGACTGGGGCATCCCCAGTCGCCTAGCCAGCCTGCAGGGCTATCCCGGCGTGTTCGAGGGCTATGTCACCGACCTGGCGCGCGCCTGGCTGCAAGGACTGACGGAGTCGGAACGCGCCGAGGTGGAGGTCTTCTCCTGCGGCCCGCATCCCATGCTGGCAGCGGTCGCGCGCCTGGCACGGGAATTCGACCTGCCCTGCCAGGTGTCCCTGGAGGAATTCATGGCCTGTGCCGTGGGCGGCTGCGCCGGCTGCACAGTGGAGATCCAGACCCCGGACGGCCCCACCATGAAGCGGGTGTGTGTCGATGGCCCCGTGTTCGACGCGCGGCAGGTGTTCGGCTAGGAGCCTGTCGGACTTAGGACTGATCTCGGCAACTGCTCCATGCGTTGCTCTACCTCCTGCATCCATGCAGTCGTACTGCGCCGGTGGGAGAGCGGTCCATTTTTCCGATCCTTTTCGTC
>JAIVHA010000229.1 GCA_020201295.1 Lysobacteraceae bacterium
GCACAACGCGATGGAGGAGAACCGGGGCAAATACCTGGTGATCGTCGACGGTTCCATCCCGCTGAAGGATGACGGCATCTACTCAACGGTGGATGGACATACCAACCTCGAGTCACTGCGCGAAGTCGCTGAAGGTGCGGCTGCGATCGTGAGCATCGGGACCTGTGCCTGTTTCGGCGGCGTGGGTGCCGCACGGCCGAACCCCACCGGCGCCGTTGGGGTGGATCAGATCATCACCGACAAGCCGATCCTGAACGTGCCGGGCTGCCCCCCGATCCCGGAGGTCATGACCGGCGTCCTGACCAGCTTCCTGGCCTTTGGCCAACTGCCCGACGTGGACGGACTGAAGCGTCCCCTGGCCTTCTTCGGCGACACCATCCACGATCGCTGCTACCGTCGGCCGTTCTACGATCAGGGCAAGTTCGCCAAGACCTTCGATGATGAAGGCGCACGCAAGGGCTGGTGCCTGTACGAACTCGGCTGCAAGGGCCCGATCGCCCACAATGCCTGCGCCACCCTGAAATTCAACCAGGGTGTCAGCTGGCCGGTACAATCCGGCCATGGCTGCATCGGCTGCTCCGAACCCGATTTCTGGGACAAGGACAGCTTCTACAAGCCGTTGTCGGCCGGTCAATGGGGTTCCGCAGAAGGCATTGCGATCGCAGCGGCGGCAGGCGTCGCGCTGGGTGCGGCTTCAGCGGTCATGTCGCGCAAGAATCAAGACAAAATCTCGGGAGGTAAGTAGCCATGACGCTCCTTGACTTTGCACGCGGCCCCGCGATGCAGATAGCAATCATCATCTTTGTCGTGGGCATCGTCTGGCGCCTTGTCGGCGTCTGGGGTCTGCGCCAGAAGAAGGATCTGTCCGAGGCCCGCTCGAAGGGTGCCTGGGTCGGCGGCCTCAAAGGCCTGTTCGCGCATGCCTGGCCGTACAAGCCCTTCGTGCCCAGCGTCGGTACCCAGTACATCGTCGGCTACGTCATCCACCTCGGCCTGTTCATCGTCCTCTTTTTCGGCACACCGCATATGCTCTTCTTCGCGGATATCGTCGGCTTCACCTGGTGGACCCTTCCTGGGGGCGTCATCACCTTCGTCGCCGTGATCACCACGGTGGCGCTGTTCATCGCCCTGGCCAAACGGCTCACCAATCCGGTCCAGCGGCTGATCTCCAATTTTGACGATTATGCGACCTGGTTCGTTACCACCCTGCCGTTCGTGACCGGGCTGGCGACCAACGCCAACCTGTGGCCGGACTATGAGACCGGTCTGGCCATCCATCTGTTGAGCGTCTGGCTGCTGCTGATCTACTTCCCGTTCGGCAAGCTGATGCATTCATTCTGGTTCGTGGTTTCCCGTTACACCACCGGATCCCGATTCGCACGCAGGGGGGGTATGGCATGAGTAACACAACGACTGAAATGACCCTGGACCTCGAGGCCAAGCGTCTCTCGGTGGTGGAACCCGGCACGCGCGTTGATGTGCAGGGCGACATGAGTGACGAGGAGCGGGTCGAAAAGGCGATGACCAATTTCGCCAAGGATTTCGGCCGTGTCACCGCCACCTACATGGAGGCCTGCATCCACTGCGGCGCCTGCGCGCATGCATGCCCGTTTTATAAGGCCAGCGGCAATCCACGGCACACGCCAATCTGGAAGATCGAACCCTTCAAGCAGGCCTACAAGCGCGAGGCCGGCCCCTTGGCCTTTTTCTACAAGGCCTTCAACCTGAAGCCCAAGGTCACGGTCGACGAACTCAAGGAATGGCAGGAACTGCTGTACGACACCTGCACCTTGTGCGGGCGCTGCACGCTGATCTGCCCGATGAGCATCGACATCGCGACGCTGGTCGGGATGGCCCGTCATGGCATGTTCCACGCCGGCCTGGTCCCGCACGAGCTTTACACGGTGACCGAGAAGGCACAACGCGAGGGCAGCCCGCTGGGCGCAACGCCGCAGGTCTTCGAGGATCGCGTCGAGTGGATGGGCGACGAGCACGAAGTCGAGATGCACATGAATGAGGACCAGGCCGATGTACTCGTCCTGATGTCGTCCATCGAGATCCAGAAATATCCGGAATCGATGGCCGCGACCGCGAAGATCCTGAACCAGATGGGCAAGACCTGGACCTTCCGTACCGACGGCTACGAGGCGACCAATTTCGGCATGTTGTCCGGTAATACCGGCTGGCAGAAGGAAATGTCGATGAAGGTCATCGACACAGCCGAGAAGATCGGTGCCAAGCTGGTGATCCTGCCCGAGTGCGGGCACGCCTACCAGGCGCTGCGCTGGCAGGGGGCGAACATGTACGGCAAACCGCTGCCGTTTAAGGTCCAGCATATCTCGGAATTCCTGGCAGACGCAGTGGATTCGGGCTCGCTCAAGCTCAAGACCGTCAACAAGACCGTGGCTTTCCACGATCCCTGCCAGGTCTCCCGTCGTGGTGGTGCCACCAGCGCTCCGCGCAAGGTGCTCGAGGCGCTCGGTGTCAAACTCATCGAGTCCAAGAGCGGCGGCAGCATGAACACCTGTTGCGGTGGCGGCGGCGGTGTGATCACCATTCACCGCGCCGATACCCTGCGCTACAAGGTGATGGGCGCCAAGTTCCGGCAACTGGGTGAAACCGGCGCCGAGATGATGGTGACCAGCTGCTCCAACTGCCGTCAGAACTTCGACGACAGCGGGGAGAAGCTGAACTGGGATAAACAAATGAACAGCCTCCTCGAGCTGGTGGCTGACAACCTGGTAGAGGAAGCTGAAAAATGAGCGCAGATAGAATCGTTGTTGACCCGATCACCCGCATTGAAGGTCACCTGCGCATCGAGGCGGAAACCGACAACGACGGGCGCATCAAGAGCGCCTACAGTTCGGGCACCATGGTGCGCGGCCTTGAGATCGTGATGAAAGGGCGGGACCCGCGCGATGCCTGGGCCTTTGCTCAGCGCATCTGCGGGGTCTGCACGCTCGTGCACGGCATGGCCTCGATCCGTTCCGTCGAAGACGCGCTGGACTACCCGATCCCGCCGAATGCCCAATTGATCCGCAACCTGATGAGCGGCGCGCAGTACGTCCACGATCACGTGATGCATTTCTATCATTTGCATGCACTGGATTGGGTGGACGTCGTCTCTGCACTGAAGGCGGACCCGAAGGCCACCTCGGAACTCGCGCAGTCGATCTCCAAGTACCGCAATTCCTCCCCTGGCTATTTCGCAGATGCCCAGACGAAGGTAAAAAACCTGGTGGAATCCGGGCAGTTGGGGATCTTCGCCAATGCCTACTGGGGACACCCCGAGTACGCCAAACCACGATGAACGACCTGGGATTGAGCATTGTGCGCGATGCGATCATCCAGATGCAGGAGTTCGTGGATCAGGTCTATGTTCCGGACACGCTGGCCATCGCCAGCTTCTACAAGGACTGGTTCGAGCGCGGCGAGGGCATCGGCAACTTCCTGACCTGCGGCGACTTCCCGGCCGAAGGTCATGGCGATCTATCCAGCTACCTGATTCCTTCGGGCGTGATCCTGGACCGCGATCTGACGACGATCCACCCGCTGGATCTCAATGATCCCGAACAGGTCCAGGAATTCATTTCACGCTCCTGGTATGAGTACGAGGGAGGCAAGGACGTCGGCCTGCATCCGTACGACGGGGAAACCACGCTGAACTACACGGGTCCGCAGACCCCGTACAAGTTCCTCGATGTCGAGAAGGACTATTCCTGGCTGAAGTCGCCGCGCTGGCGTGGCAGGCCGATGGAAGTGGGTCCCCTGGCCCGCGTCCTGATGCTTTATGCCAGTGGCCACGAACCGACGAAGGAATTGGCCACGATGGCGCTCAGCCAACTCGATCTACCCTTGACGGCGATGTTCTCCACCATGGGTCGCACTGCAGCGCGCACGCTGGAGACCAAGATCATCGCCGACACCATGATGACCTGGTACGACAACCTGATGGCGAATCTTGCCGCCGGGAACCTGAGCACCTTCAACGAAGATCTGTGGCACCCGAAGACCTGGCCCAAGCAGACCAAGGGTGTTGGATACATGGAGGCGCCCCGCGGTGCCCTGGCCCACTACACGGTGATCGAAGATGGCAAGCTGACCAACTATCAGGCCGTGGTGCCCAGCACATGGAATGCCGGGCCGCGCGACCCTCAGGGCCAGCCTGGTCCGTATGAAGCGGCGCTGATGGACAATCACCAGATGCATGACGTCGATCAGCCGCTGGAGATTCTCCGCACCATCCACAGCTTTGACCCCTGCCTCGCCTGTGCGGTGCACATGGTCGGGCCGGATGGTGAGAAGGGCGTCACTGTCAAAATAACCTAACCGACTTCCCGGAGGCACCGTGGCGTGCCTCCGGCTTTCTGGCCTTCACGGCCAGCGTGGGGCCGGCGGATTTTTCCTCCGGCCTTTTCTTTGCCGCCCAACCGCGTAGCGCCCATCTTGCGGACCCGCCCCCGTCACCGACCCATGGCTTGACCTCGACCTCCGCGGTGCGCACCCTAATGGGGCCACTCACCCACGGCCGGGGCTACCGGGACATGAATCTTAAAGTCGTCATCGACGACGAGATCTACACGCTGAACGTTCCCGACGAAATCGTTCGTGAATCCGGCGACTTCTTCGATCAGATGGACGGGGACCTGGACGCGGGTCGTCAGATGGGCCGCGAATGGGTCGCACGACTCGACGTCGAGGACCGGATCCGGATCATTGGCGACAAGCTGCTCAGCGCACTGGAGCGGGAGAACCACGACGTCGGGCGCATGATGGCGGCCTACATCCTGAACCGCGCCCCCGCGATCGACACCCTGCTACTGGATACCACCGGCGAGATCCGCAATACCGAGATCCGCTACCGGAACCTGTGATCTCGCGGACCATGCCGCTCAAGAGCGCTCGGTGACGGCCACCAGCTGGCGATCCCGCCACAGGCAGTAGAACACCCAGAGGAACACCGGGACATTCATCAACAGGCCGTAGAGCAGCGGCACCAGCCCCAGCGCGGGCAATTGCAGGATGGAAAATGCGACCATCATCGCGATCCCGGCGTTCTGGACCCCCACCTCCACGGTGATCGCCCGCACGCTGTCGCGCGGCAGGCGCAACCTGCTTGAAACCCGATAGCCCAGGCTCATCGCCAGCATGCAGAGCAGCAGTACCGCCAGCGTCTCGATGCTGAGCAGCGCCGGGAGCCGGTGCTGGTAGGCCAGGAACAATGCAACGACGATGCCGACCATCGCCACGCCGGTCAGCAACTTCACCCGCGGCAGCCAGCCCAGCACCGTGGTCTCGGCCATCCTCCGGCGCAGCAGCATGCCGCCCAGCGCGGGAACCAGCGTGACCAGCAGCAGTTGTCCCACCGTGTGCCAGTAGGGAAGCGCAAAGCCCTGCGCGGCGAGCCCGAGCAGCTCGAAGTTCCAGCCCATGATCAGCGGCAGCGTGAACGGTGTCACCATCCCGGCGAGCGCCGTCAGGCTGACCGAAAGAGCCAGATCGCCCTGGACCAGGTAGCTGAACATGTTCGAGGTCGCGCCACCCGGCACCAGCGACACCAGCAGCAAACCGGCGGCCGCCATCGGCGGCAGGGGCAACAGCAGCACCAGCGCCCAGGCCAGGAGCGGCAACGCCAGGATCTGCAACCCGAGGCCCAACAGGATCCTGCGCGGATGTCTCCAGATGCGCTCAAAATCCGCCTCGGTCAGGCTCATCCCCATCGCCAGCATCACGCTGGCCAGAACCCAGGGCAGGATCACCTGCGCCAACCACTCAGCCGCCATCTCACCCTCTGCAAACACCGCCCAAAATCCGGACCGCGATCCCGGAAGCCTGCCCGTCCCCGACTGATGTAGACTGCGCCCGCTCGCATCCCGCTGGGAAACCGGCCGCAAACCCGCGCGAACAATCCGCTACGGGGACCCGAACGGGCAGGATGCTCCATCGCGCGCCCCTTCCGTGGAGCCGCAACTGCCACCTCCATCTTGTGCGCCATTAAACTGATCGATTCCTGAAGAAAGATCCAGAACCATGAGACTCAGAAAGGAAGTGCCGTGAGCCGCGTGCTGGTCTGGTGGCAAACCCTTCGACCACGCACACTGCCGGCCGCGCTGGGGCCCGTTCTTCTCGCGCAGGTCCTGGTCGTTCCGGGGCGCTTTTCCTGGCTCACGGCAACCCTCTGCGTCGTCTGCGCGCTGGCCCTGCAGCTGGCGGTGAACCTGGCCAACGACCTCTTCGACGGCCTTTCCGGCGTGGATCAGGCCGATCGACTGGGGCCGACCCGTGCCCTGCAGGCCGGGCTTCTAAGCGCCCGCGACCTACGCGTCGGCCTGGTACTCACACTCGGCGTCGCGATCGTGTCGGGACTCTGGCTGATCGCCTTCGGACACTGGCTGCTCTGGGTTCTCGGCGCATTGTCCGTGCTTGCGGTCCTTGGCTATAGCGGCGGCCGCCGACCCTATGCCAACCTTGCGCTGGGGGAACTGGCAGTCTGGTTCTTTTTTGGCCCGGTGGCCGTCCTCGGCAGCCTGTTGGCCCATCGTAGTCCGATCGGATACGAAGCGGTTCTTGCCTCCCTGCTGGTAAGCCTGCCCGTGGCTGCCATCTTGGTGGTCAACAATCTGCGCGACCGTCACACCGACAGGCGCGCCGGAAAACTCACCCTCGCAGTCCGCCTCGGTGATCGACGGACCCGCATTCTCTTCGCCGGCCTCATCCTGGGCCCGCTGCTGCTGTCGCTGCCGCTGGGGCTACCGATG
>JAIVHA010000136.1 GCA_020201295.1 Lysobacteraceae bacterium
TTCCGGGCGCCTTCACCACCTACCTGCACCCCTGGTTGCTGGAGACTTCGTTCTTTGATCTGGACACCCGCGGCGAACTCATGGGTGGGCTGCACTACCAGGATGGTGGTATCAGGCAGCTGCGGCTGGAACTGCAAGACCTGAGCGTCGACGACCCCCGTGACCGGTTCCAGGTGGAGGGCCTTGCCGGCCGCTTCGATTGGGCTGACGATGACCAGAAGCGCAACCAGCAGCTGCGCTGGACGCGCGCTCAGCTGTACCGGGTGGCCCTGGGTGCCCTGGAGGTGGACATCCTGACCCGGGGTCGTCAGGTGATCCTTGCGGCCCCGGTGCGCCTGCCGATGCTGGACGGCAGCCTGCTGGTGGATCACTTCGAACTCGACTACGGCACGAGCATGGCCTGGAGCCTGGACGCGGCGCTTACCCCCATATCCATGACAGCCCTCACCCAGGCGCTGGATTGGCCCGAAATGGCGGGTACCCTGTCGGGCATGATTCCCTCCGTACGCTATGTGGACGGGGAGCTGCAGGTGGGTGGCACCTTGTTGGTGGGAGCCTTCGATGGCGATATCACGGTGCGCAACCTGCGCATGGAACAGCCCCTGGGCGTGGTGCCACGGCTGTGGGCGGATATCCTCATCGACCGGATCGACCTGGAAACCCTGACGCGTACCTTCTCCTTCGGGCGCATCGAAGGCCGGCTCGATGGCGCCGTGGAAGGTCTGCGTCTGGAAGCCTGGAAGCCGGTGGCCTTCGATGCCTGGTTTGCCACGCCGGAAGACGATCGCACGCGGCAGCGCATCAGTCAGCGTGCCGTGGATAACCTGACCAACATTGGTGGTGGTGGCGTCGGTGGCGCCCTGTCGCGCGGTTTTCTACGCTTCCTGGAGGATTTCCCTTACCAGGCTATCGGTTTGCGCTGTCGCCTGGAAAACGGGATCTGCCACATGGGTGGTGTGGCGCCCGCGGAACGAGGTTATTATCTGGTGAAGGGCCGGTTTCTGCCTCCGCGTATCGATGTCATCGGCTACGAGGAACGGGTAGACTGGGAATCCTTGCTGGAACGCCTGCGTACCGTGACGGCGGAGGAAGGACCGGTGGTGCGCTAGATTGCATACTGATGTTACGAGAGGCACACACAATGAAAGCATTGTCGATTTCCCCGCTGCTGCTGGCCATGCTGTTGCTCAGCGCCTGTGTCACCATCAATGTCTATTTCCCGGCCGCCGCGGCCCAGGAGGCGGCGGACCGCATCATCAAGGACGTGTACGGCAATCAACCGGCGGCGCCGCAACCCGCCGAACCTTCCTCGCAGCTGCGAACTCCGGCTTTCGCCATGGTCATGGTGGGGGCGGTGCTGGAATGGCTGGTGTCCCCGGCCCAGGCCATGGACATCGATATCCAGTCGCCGGGCATCCAGCGCCTGAAGAGCACCATGACCGCCCGCCATCAGCAGCTCGCGCCCTACTACGGTTCGGGGGCCGTGGGCATGACCCGCAACGGTGAGATTGCCGTGCGTGACCTCAATGCCGTTTCCCTGCGTGATCGCGCCCAGGTATCCCAGCTGGTAGCCGCGGAGAACCAGGACCGCAGTGCGTTGTATAACGAGATCGCACGCGCCAACCAGCACCCCGAATGGGCCGATGATATCCGCAAGACCTTCGCGCGGCGCTGGGTGGATAATGCGCCGGCCGGCTGGTGGTATCAGAACGAGGCTGGGGCCTGGGTGCAGAAGTAAACGGGTTGGCAGTGGCGTCCGGGACCCGTGTAGGATCGGCCTTGGCCGCGAATGGCCAGGTGATACATTCGCGGCCAAGGCCGCTCCTACAGGCTTCGTTCCCTCAAAGCGGATCTTTATCAACCGAACCTTGTCTTGCTCCATGAATGTACTGGTATTCGACATCGAGACCGTGCCCGACGTGGCATCTGGGCGGCGTGTACACGGCCTCGAGGGTCTCAGCGACGATGACGTCGCCAAGGTCATGTTCCACAAACGCCGCGAGGAGACGGGTTCGGATTTCCTGCGCCTGCACCTGCAGCGCATCGTGGCCATCTCCGCGGTGCTGCGCACCCGCGACCTGGTGCGGGTCTGGTCCCTGGGCGATCCTGAGTCCGATGAAGCCGAACTGTTGCAGCGCTTCTTCGACGGCATCGACAAGTTCACGCCCACGCTGGTGTCCTGGAATGGCGGCGGCTTCGACCTGCCGGTGATCCATTACCGCGCCCTGCTGCACGGGGTGGCGGCCACGCGTTACTGGGATACGGGTGAAGAGGACCGCGACTTCAAGTGGAACAATTATCTCAGTCGCTATCATGCCCGGCATACCGACCTCATGGACGTGCTGGCCGGCTACCAGGCGCGCGCCAACGCACCCCTGGACGAGATCGCCACCATGCTGGGCTTCCCCGGCAAGATGGGTATGAGCGGTGCCCTGGTTTGGGACGAATACCAGGCCGGCAATATCGAGGGCATCCGCAACTACTGCGAGACGGATGTGCTCAATACTTACCTGGTGTACCTGCGCTTCGAGCTGATCCGGGGTCGCCTGAGCCACAAGGAATACGAACAGGAGCTGGGCCGGTTGCGCGACACCCTGCGTTCGGAAAACAAACCCCATCTCGAGGAATTTCTGACTGCCTGGGCAGATGATTGATTGGCCACGGAAGCACACGGAAATACACGGAAAAATATATGAAGTGTAGTATCTGCCCTGTAGGAGCGGCCTTCGGCCGCGAACCGTATGGGGTGCACCGGGCATTCGCGGCCAGAGGCCGCTCCTACCGAAACCCCGGATAGCCGCAACGCCATCATTCCGTGTATTTCCGTGTGCTTCCGTGGCCATAACCCAATAACAGGCTTCCCATGACCCGCCGCAACCGCAAACGCATTACCCTGCCCGCCGATCCCGTGCGCACGACCATTGAATCCCTATCCCACGACGGCCGGGGCGTGACCCACGTCGAAGGCAAAGCGGTGTTCGTCGATGGCGCCCTGCCCGGCGAGGAAGTGGATTTCCTCTACACGGCCCGCAGTCGCCGTCATGACGAGGGCAGGGTGGTGGAGGTGTTGCGTGCTTCCGTCGACCGGGTGCAGCCGAAGTGCGCCCATTTCGGGGTCTGCGGCGGCTGCAGCCTGCAGCACCTGGCTCCGGAAGCGCAGATCCAGGCCAAGCAGCAGGTGCTGCTCGACAACCTGCGCCATATCGGTAAGGTCGAGGCGGGCGAGATCTTGGCGCCCCTCACCGGTCCCCACTGGGGCTACCGCAACAAGGCGCGCCTGGGCGTCAAGCATGTGCGCAAGAAGGGCAAGGTGCTGGTGGGGTTCCGTGAGCGGAACAAGCCCTATCTCGCCGAACTGGAACGCTGCGAGGTGCTGCATCCCTCCGTCGGCGAGCGGCTGGTGGAGCTGGCGGAGGTGATCGCGTCCCTGCAGGCCTTCGAACGCATCGCCCAGATCGAGGTGGCGGTGGGGGAGGAGGCTACGGCACTGGTGCTGCGCAACCTGGATCCCCTCGGGGCGGACGATGAACAAAAACTTACGGCCTATGCACAGCGCACCAGCCTGCACCTCTGGCTGCAACCGGCCGGACCGTCCAGTGCCGCGCCCCTGTGGCCGCGTGAATCACGGCTGTTCTACACGCTGCCGGCCCACGAGTTGGTGCTGGACTTCCTGCCCACCGACTTCACCCAGGTGAACCCGCAGATCAACCGCGCCATGATCGACCATGCCCTGGCGTTGCTCGAACCACGGGACCATGAACGTATCCTCGATCTGTTCTGCGGCCTGGGTAATTTCAGCCTGCCCATCGCCCGCCGCGCCGCTGCCGTGGTGGGTGTGGAGGGCGATGCCGGGCTGGTGCAGCGCGCCCGTGACAACGCGACGCGCAACGGTATCGACAACTGCGAGTTCCACGCCGCCGACCTGACCCAGGATCCTTCCGGCCTGCCCTGGATGCGACAGCCCTATGACAAGCTGTTCATCGACCCACCGCGCAGCGGCGCGGCGGAGATGATGCCCTGGGTGGCACGGTTGAAGCCGCAAAGAATCGTCTATGTCTCCTGCCACCCGGCCTCCCTGGCCCGCGATGCCGGCCTGCTGGTACACGAGCAGGGCTATCGCCTGTTGCAGGCGGGGGTCATGGACATGTTTCCCCACACCGCCCACGTGGAATCCATCGCGGTTTTTGCCCGCAAGTAACCGCTCAGGCCTGCTGATGCCAGGCCGCCAGGCAATCGAATAACTCCTGGAATTCCGGCACCAGGCTCACCCCCTCAAGCGGTTTGCGGATGCCCTTGACCCCCGCGCCTCCGGCCCAGAGTTGCCGCTGCGAGGGCAGGGCCGTGCGCAGTTCACGCAGGGCCTTCGCCGCCTGGGTCGGGGCAAAGGCCGAACTGAAGGACAGGCACACCACATCGGCATGCTTGAGCTGGGCCGCGCGCACGATTTCCTCGATCGGGGTTTGCGGGCCGAGCAGGATGGGCTCGGCGCCTTCGGTGACCAGCAGGGCTTCCACCATCAGCAATCCCAGGTGGTGTTCCTCGCCGCTCAACGTGGTCAGCAGTACGCGGGGCGTCCCGCCCGTGGGCGTCATGTTGGCCAGCGCGGTGCGCAACAGCCTCTCCATGTGCTGGCTGAACAGGTGTTCCTCGAAGATCCCGATTTCATTGCGTGACCAGGCCTCGCCCACCCGCACGATCAGGGGCGCAAAGATGTCCTGGACAAAAGCGGAAAGTCCCCGGCGCGCCAGTTCCTGGAAGAAGAGCCTTTGCAGGGCCTCTGTGTCGTGGTTTCGGACCCGCTCCAGCCAGCACTCCAGCTGCGCGTCCGCGGGACTCGCAGGGCTGGCCCCGAGGACCTGGTCGAGGGCCGCGAGGGCCGCGTCATCCAGCGCCAGCAGCTTGCCCGGACGGTGGCCGCGATCGAGCAAACGCTTGATTTGTGCCAGGCGCCGCACCTGGTCGGGGGCGTAGACCCGCTCACCGTTGGCGTCGCGTGTCGGGGTCGGGAAGCCGTAGCGGCGCTCCCACACCCGCAAGGTGTCCTTGGACAGGCCGGTCTCGCGCTCCACGGAGGCGATGGGCAGGCCGCCGGGGTCGGGGAGGGGATGAATAGATTTCATATTTGTCTAGGACAAACTCTTGACATTGTGGCTTCGACTGGGTTAATTTAAGCACATGTCGAACCTTTGACCAAGACAAATATCATGATCCCGACTGAATTGATCACGACTTGCCCCTCGCGCCCTCGCCTTGTCCAGGGGTGTCCCCTCCCGGCCGGAAACCGGGCCGGCACCACCACGCGCCGGGGTGGCTGAGATGCGCATCGCCGTCGTGGGATCGGGGATCGCGGGCCTCAGCACGGCCTGGCTGCTGGCGCGCGAACACCAGGTGACCCTGTATGAAGCCGAGGGCCGTCTGGGTGGGCACACCCACACCGTGGACATGACCCTGGACGGGCAGTGCTTCCCGGTGGATACCGGCTTCCTGGTGTTCAACCACCGCACCTACCCGGAACTCACCCGCCTGTTTCGCCAGCTGGGGGTGGAGACGGTGGCTAGCGACATGTCCTTCAGCGTGAAGCTCGAGACACCGGCGCTGGAATGGTCCGGCACCAGCCTGAACACGGTGTTCGGCCAGCGCGCCAACCTGGCGCGCGTGGATTTCTGGCGCATGCTGCGCGACATCCTGCGCTTCAATCGCGAGGCGCCCGCCGATGCGATCCTGCACAACAGTCTGGCACTGGGTGACTACCTCAAGGCCAGGGGGTATGGCAGACCCTTCATCCAGTGGTACCTGCTACCCATGGCCGCCGCGATCTGGTCCTGCCCGACGGCGCAGATGCTGGCATTCCCCCTGGCCTCCTTCGTTACCTTCTGTCGCAACCATGGCCTGCTGCAGATCCTCGATCGTCCGCAATGGCGCAGCGTGGTCGGCGGCGGCCGCGAATATGTGCGCAAGCTCGCCGCCGGGGTCGGGGAGATCCACCTCGACCAGCCGGTGGAGGCGGTGCGCGCGCGCGGCGGGCGCATCGAAGTGAGTTCCGGACATCTTTCCGGACTCTATGACCGAGTGGTGCTGGCCTGTCACAGTGACCAGGCGAGCCGCTTGCTGGGTCAGCATTACCCGGACCGGTCCCGGTTGCTGGGCCTCATTCCCTACCAGGACAACCGTGCCGTGCTGCATACCGATGCCAGCCTGCTGCCGGCGCGCAAGGCGCTGTGGTCGGCCTGGAACTACCAGTCGGCGGGCGGCGGGCTGGAGTCCGTGCCGGTAGCCGTGAACTACCTGATCAACCAGCTGCAGCCCCTGCCGGTGAGCAGCCCGGTCATCGTCTCCCTGAACCCTTTGCAGGAGCCTGATCCCGCCCGGGTGCATGGCGAGTATCACTACAGTCATCCGGTATTCACCCGGCAATCCAGCCAGGCGCAGCTGGCGCTGAAGATGGCCAATGGCCGTGACGGCATCTGGCTGGCCGGTGCCTGGCTGGGTTACGGCTTCCATGAGGACGGTCTGGTCTCGGCCCTTAATGTAGTGCGCCGGATGAAGGTTGCGGAGCCCCGGCGGGAGCAGACCGTTGCGGCCTGACGTCACCCCACAGGGTACCGCCAGGCCCGCTGGCGCCCAGATCTGCTTCGGTCGGGTGCTGCACCACCGCCTGCTGCCGACGCCGCACCGTTTCAACTACCCGGTGTATTTCCTGCGTCTGCCCATGCACCGGCTCGATACGGTTGCGGTTCCCGGCTTTTCAGTAAACCGCTTCAACCTGCTCAGTTTCCACGAAGCCGACCATGGTGATGGCGGCGACGCCCTGGCCTGGGCGCGCGGCTTGCTGGCGCAGCATGACATCGAGGCCGATGGCGAGATCTGGCTGACGACTTTTCCGCGCGTGCTGGGCTATGCCTTCAAGCCGGTGAGCTTCTGGCACTGCCATGCCCGTGATGGCCGCCTGTGCGCGGTGCTGGCCGAGGTCAACAATACCTTCGGCGAACACCATGTGTACCTGCTGCGTACCTCGAATCCCGGCGCCGCCTTGCAGGCGGAAAAGGTCTTCCACGTCTCGCCCTTCCTGGCCGTGCGCGGGCGCTATCGCTTTTCATTCGGGGTCGGCGCGGACCGCTTCAGGGCGCGTGTGGACTACGACGCCGACGGCGGGGAAACCCTGCGCACCGCCTGGTGGGGCCAGAGTGAGGCATTGACTTCCCGTGCCTGCCTGCGCGCCTTCTTTCTGTACCCCCTGATGACCTGGAATGTCGTCTTCCGCATCCACCTGCAGGCCTTGCGCCTGTTCCTGAAGCGGATTCCCTTCCACCGTAAGCCGCCTGCGCCCCTGAACGAGGTAACCGAATGAATACCGCCCGCCTGACAAATCCCGCCATCGTCGCGCGTGCCCCCTGGTATGCGCGCCAGGTTATCCGCCTGCTCGAGGACATGGGGCACGGCTGCCTGCATCTCCAGTTGCCGAACGGCATGGCCGTCACGCTCGGTCATGGCCAGCCGGATGCCCACCTGCAGGTCCACCAATGGAGCATGTTTCGCGATGTGCTCACGCAGGGGGATATTGGTTTTGCAGAGGCCTATATCGCCGGTGCCTGGGACACCCCGGACCTGGCCGGCCTGCTGTGCCTGCTGGCCCGCAATCGCGATGACCTGGAGCAGGCCATCTATGGACGCTGGTGGGGCCGGCTGTACAACCGCCTGCGGCACCTGCGCAACGCCAATTCCCGGGCCGGGTCACGGCGCAATATCGCCGCCCATTACGACCTGGGCAATGCCTTCTATGGTGTGTGGCTCGATCGCAGCATGACCTATTCCAGCGCCTGCTTCGCAGGCAATCACAACCAGTCGCTCGAAGCGGCGCAGGCCAACAAGTACCAGCACATGATCGATTTGCTGGGACTGGAAGGCAGCGGATCCATCCTCGAGATCGGTTGCGGCTGGGGTGGCTTCGCGGAACACGCCGCCCGTGTCTCCGGGCATCGCGTGCGCGGCATTACCCTGTCCCGCGAGCAGTTGGACTATGCCCGCAGGCGCATCGAACAGGCCGGCCTGGCGCGCCAGTGCAGTTTCGCCTTCCAGGATTACCGCGAGGAAGCCGGACAGTACGATGGCATCGTCTCCATCGAGATGTTCGAAGCGGTGGGCGAGGCCTATTGGCCGACCTATTTCGATACGCTCAAGAAGGTGCTCAAGCCTGGCGGCCGTGCCGCAGTGCAGACCATTCTCATTAATGATGCCTTGTTCGATCGCTATCGCCAGGGTAGCGATTTTATCCAGCGTTACGTGTTTCCCGGCGGCATGCTGCCCAGCCCGCGACGCTTCGTAGAAGAAGCGAAACGCGCCGGCTTCGCGGTCACCCGCCAGGAACGCTTCGGTCTCGACTATGCGGAGACCCTGGCGCGCTGGAGCCAGACCTTCCTGGCGCGCAAGGAGGAGGTGAAGCAGCTCGGCTTCGACGATCGTTTCGTCCGTATCTGGCACTTCTACCTGGCCTATTGCGAGGCCGGCTTCCGCGCCGGTTCCATCGATGTGGCGCAATTCCGGCTTGAGCATGCGTAGGCTGCCCGTCGCCTGCCTGCTCCTGCTGCTCGCCTCCCTGGCAAGCGCCGGCCCGGTCGGGGTCCCGGTTCCTTTCGAGCCGGTGCAGGTGGGGCAGGGCACCTTACGGTACCTGGGGTTGCGCATCTACGATGCGACGCTCTGGGCCCCGTCAGGCGGCTGGCGGGCCAATGGACCCTATGTGCTGGAGCTGACCTACGCCCGCGGCATTGCCGGTGCCAGGCTGGCGGCCAGTACGGTCGAGGAAATCCGTAAGCAACGCAGCCTGTCGCCAGCGAAGCTGCAGGCCTGGGAACAGCGCTTGCAGGCGCTGTTTCCCGATGTCGAAGCGGGTGATCGCCTGGCCGCCATCCGCATCCCCGGACAGGGGATCGCCTTCCATTCCGGCGCGCGACGCCTGGGCTCGATCGAGGATGAATGGTTCGCCGACGCCTTCTTCGGTATCTGGCTGGGCGCTGACACCCGCAAGCCCGATCTCCGCGCCCGCCTGCTGGGCGGCTGAGGCGGCGAACCATGGCTGCTCTCGGTCGCTATTCGATTCTCGCCTACGGAGGCCTGGGTCTGCCCCTGGCCTTTGCCGCCTTGCCCCTGTATGTGCACCTGGCACCTTTTTACAGCGTATATCTCAGCCTGACCTTGCTGGGCATGGTCCTGCTCGGCCTGCGCTTTCTCGATGCCGTCATCGATCCGCTGCTCGGCGCACTCTTCGACCGTTTTCCCTACCCCCGCAGGCTCATCCTGCTTGCCCTGCCCATGCTGGGACTGGGCTGGCTCGGGCTGTTTCACCCCCCGGATCAGGGGGTGTTGCCCTGGCTGATCTTCATGCTCACGCTCACCACCGTGGGCTACAGCCTGGCGACGGTGGTACACAATACCTGGGGCGCGCGCATCCATCCGGCCAGTCACGAGCGCACCCGGCTGTTTGCCGCCCGTGAAGGCTTCGGCCTGGTCGGAGTGGTCCTTGCCGCCACGCTGCCTTTGCTGCTCAGTCCCGATCTCGCCAGTGGTCTGCAGGCCATGGGCTGGGTCTTCCTCGTTCTGCTGCTGCTGTTCGCGGGTTGGACCTTATGGTCGGCTCCGGCGATGCAGACGCTTCCCGGCCGGCTGCCGCTGCAACGATTCCTGTATCCCCTTGCCAACCCCGCGTTCAGGCGCTTCGCGCCCGGTTACCTGCTGAACGGGGTGGCGGCTGCCCTGCCCGCGACCCTGGTGATCTTTTTCATCGACGACGTGCTGGAGTTGCAGGCCTACGGCGGCCTGTTCCTGGGACTGTATTTCATCAGCGGCGCGCTGGGTCTGCCTGCCTGGGTGGCGCTGGCCCGGCGCATCGGCAAGCTCGAGGCCTGGCTCGTCTCCATGCTCCTCGCGGTCGTCACCTTTGCCGGTGCCTTCTGGCTTGGCAGCGGCGACCTGGCGGGCTTTGCCCTGGTCTGCATCGCCTCGGGCCTGGCGCTGGGCGCCGACCTGGCACTGCCGCCGGCACTGGTGGCGGACTACATCGATGGCGACCCCCAACCCGTGCCCGGTGCCTACTACGGCCTGCTGGGTTTCTTCGCCAAGTTTACCCTGGCGCTGGCGGCGGGTCTGGCGCTGCCGTTGCTTGATCTGCTCGGCTACCAGCCCGGCGGCAGCAACACCTGGGCCCTGTCCGCCACCTATGCGCTGCTTCCCTGCCTGCTCAAGATCACAGCCCTGGGCTGGTTCCTGGCCTGGCGACCACAACTGCAAACAGGAGTCTGTCCATGTTGAAGCCGATTGCCATTCTCTGCGCCCTGTTCGGTCTCACGGGCTGTGCCGGTGTAAGCCCGGAGATCTACCGCGGACAGGAACCCAGACTGGATCTTGCCCGCTACTTCGACGGGCCACTGACGGCCTGGGGCTACTTTGCCGATCGCTCGGGTGCCGTGCAACGGCGCTTCACGGTGAAGATGCACGGTGAATGGCGCGGCAACGAGGGCACGCTCACCGAAGACTTTTACTGGTCCGATGGCACCACCTCACAGCGTATCTGGCACATCACCCGCCTGGATGATCACCGCTATCGCGGCCGGGCCGAGGATGTAAAGGGCGAAGCCACCGGCGTTGCCCATGGCAATGCCCTGCAGTGGCGCTACACCCTGTTGCTGCCGGTGGACGGCAAGACCTATGAAGTCCAGTTCGACGACTGGATGTACCTGATGGACGATGAGGTCATGCTCAACAAATCGGTGATGCGCAAGTTCGGTTTCAAGCTGGGCGAGATCGTGATCGCCTTCAGGAAGGGCCCATGAGCCTCAACCCCGGAGTTAGTGACTGGCAGGGACTGCGGGTCTGGCTGATCGGAGCGAGTTCCGGCATCGGCAAGGCAACGGCGGAAGCCCTGCTGCAAGAGGGCGCGCGCGTGGCCTTGACCAGCCGCAACGAGGCCGCGCTGCAGGCCATGTCCGGCCCCGATGCCCTGGTGGCGGTGGCGGATGTCACCGACCGTGACAGCCTGCGGACCGCGTTCGATCGCGTGGTCGATGGCCTGGGTGGCATCGACCTCGTCATCCTGAACGCCGGGACTCACCGGCCGGTGCGTGCCTGGGAGCTGGACGCCGAATCCGCTGAACAGCTGGTCCGGGTCAACCTCCTGGGTGTCATCAATGCCACGGCCTTGCTGGTGCCCTATTTCATTGACCGCGGACAGGGACGATTGGCCATCACGGCCAGCGTCGCCGGCTATGGTGGCCTGCCGACCGGCCTGGTGTACGGGGCCACCAAGGCCGCACTGATCAACTTTGCTGAAACACTGTACCTCGACCTGGCGCCCAGGGGTGTGGTGGTGCACCTGATCAACCCCGGTTTCGTGAAGACGCCGCTCACCGACCGCAATGATTTCCGGATGCCGGCCCTGATCAGCAGCGAGGAAGCCGCCAGCGAGATCCTTGCCGGGATGGAGCGTGGTGAATTCGAGATTCATTTCCCCAGGCGTTTCACGCGGGTAATGAAGTTGCTGCGCCTGTTGCCCTATTCCTGGTATTTCCCACTGGTGCACAGGATCACCGGCCTATGAACGTACTTGATTCCCTGTGTGACTATTTCGAAGGACTCGGCCTCGATACGCTGCATCAGCTGGAGCGCTATTACGCGACCGACACCTGGTTCAAGGATCCCTTTCATGAAGTCAGGGGCGTGGAGGCGGTACGGACCATACTGCGCCACACCTTCATCAAGCTTCCTGACGCCCGTTTTTACGTTGGCAGGCGATTCTCCGATGCCGACCGCCACGGGGTGATTCTATGGGAAATGAAGTTCACCATGCCCCTGACGCGCCAGCCGAGCTGCATCAAGGGCGCCAGTCACATCGAATTCGACGCTGACGGCAAGGTTATCGCTCATCGCGACTACTGGGATGCGGCCGAGGAACTCTATGGGCAATTGCCGGTATTGAAATGGTTGATGCGCGCCCTGGCGCACCAGGCCGCCGCCAAGGTTTGATGCTGATGGGGTAGTCGTTGCACGCCTTCGGGAACAGGACATCCTGTAGGAGCGGCGCAAGCCGCGATGCGAGGCTGGCCCCGTATCGCGGCTTGCGCCGCTCCTACAATCGTCACCCGATTTTGTAAGCCTCAATAGAGGAT
>JAIVHA010000230.1 GCA_020201295.1 Lysobacteraceae bacterium
ACGAAAAGGATCGGAAAAATGGACCGCTCTCCCACCGGCGCAGTACGACTGCATGGATGCAGGAGGTAGAGCAACGCATGGAGCAGTTGCCGAGATCAGTCCTAAGTCCGACAGGCTCCTAGGGCGAATGGCACTGACTTAAGCTGGAAGATGCCCGTCATTGCGAGGATGCCTTGACCCGAAGGGTAAGGTACACATGATGAAGCCCGAAGGGATTCTATGGGCCAGAAGTGACGCGGCAATCTCCAACTGACTGATTTCATGGCAGGAGATTGCCGCGCTTCGCTCGCAATGACGTTAAGTCAGTGCCATTCCTCCTAGGGCAAGGGTCGGGACAGGATTCCCATGAAGCGCAGCTCCTCGGTTTCGGTGCCGCGCGGGTCGGTGCTGCCCATCAGTTGCAGGTTGAGCCCGAAGCCATACAGATCCCGCTTGCGGGCCGAAAAGACATAGGCAGGATGCGGCTCGTGGGCAAAACCATACTCATTCTCGCCATAGCCCAGCCGGGCCGATAGGGCGAAATCACTGCCGACATTCCCGGTGATGCCAAACTCGTAATAGGAACGGGGCAGACCACTGCCCTGGTAGTCATTGGTGTACCAGACCCGCCCTTGCCAGACGTCATAGGACAGGCCGAAATAATACTCCTGGTAGCGGGACAAGGTCGGCCCCAGCCCGTACTGAGCGATCCCCGTATCCAGCCCGAGGCCGCTACCGAAACGGTGGCGGATCCCCGTATGGCGATCGGCATCGGCCTGGGCACCATGGCGATCACCCGACCAGACCTCATGGTAGAGGCCCAGCTCCGCCTCCGCGCCGAGGTCGGGCGCCACCATCCAGCCCTGCCCGGTGAGCAAGCCCGGGGCGCCGTGCGAGAGCGCGCTGTCGTCGACTGCCAGGCAGGGTGCCGTTACCAGCACCAACAACAAAATGGAACACCACCGTATCCGGCGTGACCCTGCGGCCCCGGTATCGGGTATCGTTCGACCATCACGCATTGGTTGTTTCATATGCCACCGTTTGCGCTGCCAGGCGCCCCCAAGTACGGCGGATGAGTTGTCGGCGAATCGAAGCACGGCAAGTGCCTCGACCTGACCAGTATAGCCAGTGGCCTGAGGCTTTGCACGGGCCGTCGCCAAGGCCTTCAATCATTGCGCATCGGTGCCGATGAATAGGGAATGACGATCCGTGACCCGGGTCGAGGTTGTTACACCAACGTATTGATAAAAGTAGATTAGCTTTCCATCTCCCGGTATGCTGGAGCCCTTATGAACCAGACCCCCCAAAGCCTTCTGAGCGACAATATCCAGCTGGTATCCCTGCCCGAGGTCTGCATGCAGGTGCAGGTGATGGCCGAGGATCCGAACTGCGGGGCCGATGATCTGGGGCGGCTGATCGCCAAGGACACCGCCCTGACCTCCCGGTTGCTGAAGCTGGTGAACAGCGCCTTTTACGGGTTTTCCTCCCGCGTCGAAACCGTGAGCCGGGCCGTGAGCCTGGTGGGCATCGCCGAATTGCGCAACATCACCCTGGCCGCCTCCGCGGCCGAGGTATTCGCCGACATCCCCGGCGACCTGATGGATATGGTGTCCTTCTGGCGCCACAGCGTCTTCACTGGCCTGGTGGCACGCAAGCTGGCCGCTGAATGCCATGTGTTGCATCACGAACGGCTGTTTACCGCCGGACTGCTGCACGATGTGGGGCGCCTGTTGATCTTCATGCGCCTGCCGGAACAGGCCAGCGAAATCCTGGCCTCGGGGCGTGAGGACCATGGGGACCTGTGTGAATTGGAACGGGCCATCCTGGGCTTCGATCATGCCGAGGCCGGCGCCGAGTTACTGCATCACTGGAAATTGCCGCCGGCCCTGTGTTCGGCCATTCGTCACCACCATGCACCCCGCCAGGCCAGCGAGGCCCCCCTGGAAGCAGCCATCCTGCACCTGGCGAATGCCATCACCCACTACCTGGAACTCTCCGACACCCAGCACCCCTCTCCCTACTACGACCCCTATGGCGCCCTGCTGAATCCACGCCGCGCCCTGGAGGAAGGGTTGGTGGTGGCCGCCATCCCGGCGGACCCCGAGATCTGGCAGCACAAGGGACTTGCCAAGGCGGATCTGGAAGGCATCATCATCGAATCGGCACATGACTTCGATGAAGTGCTGGATCTCTTCTACCCCCTCCCGTCCCGCTCCATGACCTGAAGCGAACGGCCCTTACTGATCGCCGTTCGCTCTGGCACGCCCATTGAAGTTGAAGTCGATGGCGAAATAGCGGGGCTGGCTGTTCATGAACACATCGAGGGTCGAGGCGTGGGAACGGCTTTCCCCCGCGCCCAGGGCATCCGCCAGTTCCACGTCATCGACCCCCACCTGCACGCCCATGCGGTCGAACACCATTACCCGGAAACGGGGCTGAATGCGTAATTGGGCGGTATTGTCCATCACCAGTTTATATTCGTAGATATTATCCTCGCCCTGGTTGACCACGGTGAACACGATGTTCTTGATGTATTGTTCCTGCACCTGGATGACCTGGTCCGGGATCAGGCTGTGCAGATTGGGTAGACGTCCCTCCATGAGCATTTGGAGTTCCCGCTCGCTGGCCTCCAGCCGGGGGCGCAGTTGCCTGATCTCCTGTTCATGGCGGAACAGTTCCTCGGTGAGCGCTCGGTTGGTATTGGTCAGGGTCGTCACTCGCCCCCCCAGGGTGATGGCACCCACCACCAGCAGGAAAATCGACAGCCCCAGCAGGCCGGCAAGCACTGCCACCAGAGTGCTGTTACGGGCAGTACTGCGCTGACGTCGGGAACGACGCCCGGATTGGGTGCCGGATGCGGTTACTCGTTCAGTTGTCACTCGGTATGGACTCCTGGAGCGATTGTTTTTTATTCTGCGGCACACTATATCGGATAGACGCCGAATTTTCCTCCTACCCTAGCCCATCGCTTGGTAGCGAAGCAGATCCTCCGGCCGGTCCAGGTCCCACAGGGACGGGAGTTCCCGCCAATCCCAGCCCCGCTCCGCCAATCGCTGGCGGGTGGCGGCCAACACCCGATCCGTACCCCACGCCATGTCCTGGAACAGCTCCGGGGCCGGCTGGCGCAGGCCCAACAGCACATAGCCACCATCCTCCGCCGGCCCCAGCACTGTGTTATGGCCCGCTGCCAGGACCTCGCAGGCCTCCACCAGCACGCCGGCATCCAGCCGGGGGCAGTCGGTACCCACCAACAAGGGCCAGTGCCCGTCCGCAAGGGTTTGATCGACAGCATGGCCCATGCGCTCCCCCAGGTCCCGACCCTGCTGTACCTGGCACTGGATGGGGTAACGGCGGACCAGGGCCCGGAACAGGGGATGCTCCGCATCCGGGGCACAATGGAGTTCCACGGGACAGACGGACTCGGCGGTGAAGCGCGCGATACTCTCCTCCACCAGCCGCGCGTGCAACTCAGCGGCCCCGGTGGCGTCCAGGACCGGCAGCAAACGGGTCTTGACCTGGCCGGGTACGGGCGCCTTGGCGAACACCAGCAGGCGGATACCGGGAAAGCGCATGGGTTCAGCGCTCGCCGTAGCGGCGCGCCAGCCGCGCCGGGTCCGCGCCCAGGGCGAAGGCCAGCCGCAAGCGCCACATCAACAGGA
>JAIVHA010000082.1 GCA_020201295.1 Lysobacteraceae bacterium
TGAATTTACGATCCACGACAGCCTTCCTGGCCACCGAGGGCGCGCTGGCATTGGACCTGGACGGCACCGATATCGACTACTCCTCCAACCACCCCTGGGCGGATTCGGAAACCCTGATGCAGGAGTTCCGTTTATCCTCGCCCGTGGAACGGACCTGGTCCTGGGTGGGCGGTGTGTTCCTCCTGCGGGAGGATGCCTTGCAGGCCCTGGATGTGCGCTTGCCGCAATCCGGTATACGCAGTGTGCCGGTAGGGGAAGTGGATACCCGGTCCGAGGCCCTGTTTGGCCAACTGGCCTGGCGTTTCCAACCGGATTGGCGTGCCAGGGCGGGGCTGCGCTATAGCCGGGACCGACGTGAATTCGATTACCTCAGGACACTCACGAGCCCGCTTGGTACCAGTGTCACGACCCATGAAGACCGGGACCGCTGGCAGGCCTATACGCCGGAATTCAGCCTGGAACATACCCCGGATGTGAATCGCCTGTACTACGTGCGAGTCGCTCGTGGCTACAAGGCGGGCGGGTTCAATACTTCCACCTTGCAGGCATCTTTCGACCCGGAATTCCTTTGGTCCTATGAGGCGGGATTCAAGGCGACATTTCCCCGGCAGCGCCTGCGCCTGAATGCCGCGCTGTTTTACTATGACTACAGGGATATGCAGCTCAATACCCCGCCGGCGGGTGCTCCCATCGAAACCTTCCCCATCGTAATCAATGCCGCCCGGGCAACCCTGCAGGGTGCCGACATCGAGTTGCAGTACCAGCCGCGTTGGAACCTGGGCCTGTCCATGGGGCTGGCCCTGCTCGATGCCCGTTTCGACGAGTTCACCTCCGTCGATCTCAACAACCCCATGGACGACCCCGACCGCGCCGGCAACCGCCTGCCGCAGGCGCCCAGGACCTCCATCAACCTGGGTGCCGAATATCGCTGGCGCCTCGACGACGGGATGTTGACCCTGGGCGTCGGCGCCCGCTACCAGTCCTCCGTGTTCTTCAATATCTACCAGGATCCGGCGGTCAAACAGGACGGTTACAGCCTCCTGGATGCCAGCCTGGCCTATGAGAGTCGCCAGGGCCGCTGGTATGCCGAACTGTATGGCCGCAATCTCACTGATCGTCTCTATGCCCAGAACATCATCCGCCACGAGGACCGCCAGGGCACCAAGCGCTATTGGGGTCCGCCCCGCACGCTGGGCTTGCGACTGGGGTATCGCTGGTGAAGGCAATGGCATTCATGGAAATCTCGGGGAGGTCATAGTGCGTATCCGGTTAGTGGATGGTCTAGGGTAGATGGGTGTCTTGTCAGGGGATTGATGTATGTGCGTGACCTTTAGCGTGTTTTCAAAAACAAGCGATGGCATGGGGCCCGCGCATGGGTATTCAGTACGAAATATGGAATGGCCCGTATCGATGCGGAGTGTGGTTTGGTATGTGCCAAAGGGTGCTGATTCCCCGATTGGCAGATATCAGGGGTATAAACTTGCGCGATGGAATGCGAAATATGGCTACTTCGCTATCAGCGGAAATCCGAAAGATAAGGTTTTTAACGAGGGAATGAACGAAGGCGGGTTGTCTGCCTCCTTGTTGTTATTTTCGGCAAGCAACGCCGCGGCCAGGGCGTGGCCCCCACCGCCGAGCAAGAAGAAAATAAAAGACGAACAATTTCTGGATGTTGCCAATATCATCGAGTATCTGCTGGGCGGGTATGTGTTGGTGTCCTGTCTCATCAAGGATATCAATAACGGGGTATTTCCCTTCGTCAGCATCAGTCATGCCACGCTGAAATCGATACGGCCCTCGCTTGCCGAGGAAGAGGGCGAGAAGCAGGAAGTCCGGGAATGCCCCTTGCATGTCTGCGTGTTCGACTGCAAGGGAGATGTGGCTGTGCTGGAGTGGATCGAGGGTGAAATGCGGATCTACCATGGAAATCACAAGCACAATGATGCCACGGGTTCGAAGAGGGGGCGCATCATGGGTCGGGCCTGCAATGTACTGTCAAACAGTCCGTCCTACGACTGGCACCTGGAGAATCTGCGCTGGCATACATGGTTGAAAATGACGGATGATTCGTATCCGAAGTCCGTCATCCTTGCCAATGGTTATGAAGTGACCAGCGGTGCCCGATACATGGGCCTTGCCGGTTTGCCCGCCGACCTGTCCTCTCCCACGCGCTTTCTCCGCGCCGCCGCGCTATCCGCCCTGACGCAGCGTGATTTTCATGATGACAGGAAGTTCGCGTCCCATGAGTCGCGCATCAGCCACTTGTTTTCACTGGCCGGTGTCCTGGCCGAGCCGAAATCTTATCGCCATGACTATCCCAAGGAGCGGGATGGCGAACTGGCGAATGGACGTACGGTGTGGACTGTCGTGCACGATCATCTTGGCAGCAGCGGATCAGACGGGAAGAATCAAAAGGGGAATCGCGCGATCTATGTGCAATCATACGAGCGCAAGCTCATACTCAGGTTTCGTTTCAAGGAATACAGAAAGATTTCGAACGCCATGGCGTGTTGTGATATAGACGACAAGACGCGTTGGGGCTATTGGGAAACCGTGTCCCCTTCAAAATCCTGATGGTTCCCGCCATCGAGACAGTTGTGCCTTGGTTGAAGAAAACCTTCCGATAGAAACAGCCGAACCAGTTCCGATTGTTTGCGGGTATCGGTCTTCTGGAAAATGATTTTCAGGTAGGTCCTGGCGGATTCATAGGTAATCCCCGACCGTGAAGCGGCATCACGCAATGTGAAGCCACTCGCGATCTGTTGCGCCAGCCTTGCCTCGGAAGTCGTCAGCTTGTACCGATGCCTGAATTCCTCGATGGCGAGCGATGGCTCGAGTTCCGGGTCGTTTATCAGCAGTGCAACGGCGGGTCGTTGAAGGGGGAAGAGGTTTTTGGATCGTGGAAACGGCATGGCCAGGACACGGAAAGCGCGATGACCGGAGCCCCTGCGAATGCTGAAAAGGCGGGGTGTTTCCTCGGATCGTAGCTGATGCAAAGCCGCGGCCTGTTGAATGCCCATGGCCAGTTTTTTGTTATCGTCCTTGTTTTTGGCCATTACAGCGTTGTTCTTTGCGTACAAGCCATCACTCCGACCGAGAATTTTCTCCGCAAATCCATTGGCCTGGAGGATTCTCTGGTTATCATCCAGATAAATGATGCCAAGTCTCATCTGGTCTATAAGATGCTCGGTTTCGTCAAGCTGTGAATCCCTGTGCGCGAGCCGATAGCCGATCTTGACGGCGTTTGCCAAATGTCCTACCAGCAGTTGAAACCGGTCGATTTCATCCTTTACGAACGAACCTTCCCGGTAGGGACGGAACATATAGAATTTCGTACTGATATTATTGTTTATCAATAAACTCACGCCGAGCGTGTGATGGAAATCCTGCGGCTTCAGCCACTCGTTGAAGTATTCGCTTTTGCGGTAGAGGCCTGGGGCCTGGTGGTACTCGTCGAGCGACTGGTCGGTGCGGATCAGGCCTGGTCGCTGTAGGCTCGATATCCCGATCCAGGGATTATTCGCGGAGAAATAATCGATATAGGTATCGGCAAAGGCATTGTCCACGCCCCGCAAGGAGATTTCAGACATGGAACCACTGACGGTGTCGATGGTGTAAAGGCCTGAAGCATTACTC
>JAIVHA010000137.1 GCA_020201295.1 Lysobacteraceae bacterium
GCCATACCCACCGACCTGCGGTGCATGACTTCGAGCTGGACGGCCAGTCGGCCCGGCGCATCGTGCTGGGTGACTGGTACGAGCAGGGCAGCCTGCTGCGTTGTACGAGCGCAGCTTGTCGCCTGGAGATCCTGGCATTCGGCTAGCCGCCCGCCAGTTCCCGCAACAGGGCCATCTCCTCCGCGTCAAAACCCGCCTCAGCGCGTGCCTGCTCGGCAAAGGGTCCCTTGATGCGGCCCGGCATATGCCGCTCGAGCAGGGCCCGGAAGGTCGATAGCGGATCCAGGCCACGCCGGAGACAGCAATACCGGTACCAGCGACTGCCGATCTCCACATGGCCGATCTCGTCGCGGAAGATGATGCGCAGGATGGCCACCGTGTCCGGATCACCCGCCTCTTCGAGGCGCTGGATCATCCCCGGTGTGACATCCAGGCCACGCGCCTCCAGCACCCGGGGCACCAGGGCCATGCGCACCAGCACATCGTCGGCGGTCTGGCAGGCCATCTCCCACAGGCCATTGTGGGCAGGGAAATCCCCATAGTCATGCCCCAACGCCCGCAGCCGATCACGCAGGAGACCGAAGTGATCCGCTTCCTCGGCGGCCACTCGCAGCCAGTCCCCATAAAAATCGACGGGCATGCCCCGGAAGCGATAGACAGCATCCAGGGCCAGGTTGATGGCATTGAATTCGATATGGGCCAGGGCATGCGCCAGGATGGCACGCCCCTCGGGACTGCTGAGCTTGCGCGGGTGCAACTGCCGTGGTGCCACCAGCAGCGGGCGTGCCGGCCGACCGGGGATCTCGATGGGACGCGGCGGTTCCGGGTCCGCTGCCTGCAATCGACCCGCGCCCCAGGCCTCCCGCAGGGCCTGGACCGCGGCCTGCTTGCGGCTCGGATCACTGGTCAACAGGGCATCCAGGGCTCTCGCGTGCAGACGCGCGGGCATCAGGGATCTATTAAATATAATAATTTATTTAACATAAAGATATAGATTTTATTTAATGTTATTTATAAATAAGGAATCGATCTATTCGGCCTGTAACCCACATAGGCTTTGACAGGGAATTCCCCCTTCAGGCATGCTGGCAAAGCTAGGGTTACCGGAGGGTCCCGCCATGACCCAGACGAAGCATATCCTCGAGATCTACGAGCCCTACGACTACACGGGGCCGAACCCCATGGTGGTAGCTGGTGTCTCCACCGCCCTCGATCCCACCGGTGTCGAATACTTCCTGTTGCAGCTCGCCGAACCCGTCGACCTGGCCGATGCCCAGCTCGAACAGATCCTGGTGAAACCCCGTTACAACGGCGACAAGATCGACCGCGCCACCTGCAGCAGCTGCACCGTGATCATCTCCCGGGTAATGCCCGGCCATCACGTCAACGGCAGCGGCCATTTCGAGTTCGAACAGGTCCATCACTGGGGCGTGGGGAAGATCACCGTCGCCCCCGGCTGACGGAACGCCTCAGGCGCTCAGCCCACGCGCCAGGTCGTTTTGCAGGTCCCGGACCGACTCCAGCCCCACCGCCACACGCAACAAGCCCTGACTGATGCCCGCCGCGGCGCGCTGCTCGTCGGTCAGCCGTCCGTGGGTAGTGGTAGCCGGATGGGTGATGGTGGTCTTGGTGTCTCCCAGGTTGGCGGTGATGGACATGACCCGGGTGGCATCCACCACTCGCCAGGCCGCTTCCCTCCCGCCCTTGACCTCGAAGGACAACAGGCCGCCGAAGCCACTCTGCTGACGCCCGGCCAGTGCGTGCTGGGGATGGGACGCCAGCCCCGGATAATAGACCCGCTCCACCTCGGGCTGCGCTTCCAGCCAGACCGCCAGTTGTCCCGCCTGTTCGCAGTGGGCGCGCATGCGCAGGCCCAGGGTCTCCAGCCCCTTGAGGAACACCCAGGCATTGAAGGGGCTCATGCTGGGGCCGCAGGTGCGCAGGAAACCGTACACCTCCTTGCCCACGCGCTCCCGGTCGCCCACCACGGCGCCGCCCACGCAGCGGCCCTGGCCGTCCAGATACTTGGTGGCCGAATGGATGACGATGTCCGCGCCCAGGGCCAGCGGCTGCTGCAGCGCCGGCGTGCAGAAGCAATTGTCCACCACCAGCAGGCAGCCCTTGCGCCGGGCCAGCTCCGCCAGGGCGCGGATATCCACCAGCTCGGTGAGCGGATTGGAAGGCGTCTCCACGAACAGCAGGCGGGTTGCGGGGCGGATGGCCCGCTCCCAGGCCTCCAGGTCCGCCAGCGGCACGAAGCTGGTCTCCACCCCGAAACGACCCAGGTAATTGCTGAACAGGATGGTGGTGGTGCCGAAGATGCTGCGCGAGGAAACGATGTGGTCGCCGCTTTTGAGCAGGCCCGCACAGGTGGCGTAGATGGCCGCCATGCCCGAGGCCGTGGCCACGCAGGCCTCGCCGCCCTCCAGGGCCGCCAGCCGGTCCTGGAAGGTACGCACCGTCGGGTTGGTGAAGCGGGAATAGATGTTGCCGGGCTCGGTCCCGGCAAAGCGGGCCGCCGCCTGGGCGGCGCTGGCAAAGACATAGCTTGAGGTGGGAAAGATCGCTTCCGAGTGCTCACCCTCCGCGCTGCGATGCTGTCCGGCCCGCACCGCCCGGGTGTCCAGATCGAATTCGGACCAGTCCTCGATATCCATAGACAGATTCCCCGCGCGGCTCAGGCGTTGTTATGCAGTTCGATGATCTCCGCTTCCTCTTCGCGGCGCTTTTCCTTGGCGGAGTCATTGCGGCTGTCGCGCAACTGGTCGAGGTACTGCTCGCTCACGTCGCCGGTGACATATTCCCCGTTGAACACCGAACTGTCGAAGCGCTCCAGCCGGGCGTTGCGCTTGCGCACCGTGTATTCCAGGTCGGCCAGATCCTGGAACACCAGCCAGTCGGCGCCGATGGCCACGCACACCTCTTCTTCGGTACGGTCATGAGCGATGAGCTCTTCCTTGGTGGGCATGTCGATGCCGTACACATTGGGGTAACGGACCGGAGGCGAGGCCGAGGCGAAGTAGACCTTCCTGGCGCCGGAGTCGCGGGCCATCTGGATGATCTGTTCCGAGGTGGTGCCACGCACGATGGAATCGTCCACCAGCAGCACGGTCTTGTCACGGAACTCCAGGTCGATGGCGTTGAGCTTCTGGCGCACCGATTTCTTGCGCTGCTGCTGGCCGGGCATGATGAAGGTGCGACCGATGTAGCGGTTCTTGATGAAACCCTCGCGATACTTCACTCCCAGACGGTTGGCGAGCTGCAGGGCGGCGGTGCGACTGGTGTCGGGAATGGGGATGACCACGTCGATATCGTGATCGGGGCGGATGCGCAGGATCTTCTCCGCCAGTTTCTCGCCCATGCGCAATCGTGCCTTGTAGACCGAGACATCATCGATGATGGAATCAGGCCGGGCCAGGTAGACATATTCAAATATACAGGTGGCGTATTGGGGGTTTTCCGCGCACTGGCGGGTCTCCGCCTTGCCATCCAGCGTCACCACCAGCGCCTCGCCGGGCTCCAGGTCACGCACCCGCTCGAAACCCAGCGCATCCAGCGCCACGCTCTCGGAGGCCACCATGTATTCCGTACCCAGGGCCGTCTCCCGCTTGCCATATACCAGCGGGCGGATGCCGTAGGGATCGCGGAAGGCAATGATGCCATAGCCCATGATCATGGCCACGGCGGCATAGGCACCCTTGCAACGGCGGTGTACCCCGGCCACTGCCTCGAACACATCGTTGTGATCGATGCGCAGTTTGCCCTGGCGCGCAAGTTCATGGGCGAACACGTTGAGCAGGATTTCCGAATCGGAATTGGTATTGATATGGCGCAGATCTTCCAGGAACAGGTCCTGCTGGAGTTCCGCGGCATTGGTGAGGTTGCCGTTGTGGGCCAGGCTCACGCCATAGGGTGAATTGACGTAAAAAGGTTGCGCTTCGGCGGAACTTTCACAGCCGGCCGTGGGATAGCGCACATGGCCAATGCCCATGTTGCCACGCAGGCGCAGCATGTGCGACTGGCGGAACACGTCGCGTACCAGGCCATTGTCCTTGCGCAGGTAGAGGCGACTGCCTTCGCAGGTCATGATGCCGGCGGCATCCTGCCCACGATGCTGAAGCACCGTGAGACCATCGTACAGGGATTGATTGACGGGGCCCTTGGCTACCAGGCCGATAATGCCGCACATAGAGAAATCTCGCTTCGGGTTGTCACTACATCAGTACTGAATATTCGCTGCAATATCCGTGGGCAGGAAGCTGCGCATCCACAGGGCCAGGTCCACGAAATGCTTGAGAAAGACGGACTCTTTCCACCAGGGATCCTGGGGTACCTGGGTGAGGCCGGCCAGCAGCACCAGCACCCCCACCACCATGACTCCACGGGCGATGCCGAACACGATGCCCAGGGCGCGATCGGTACCCGTGAGACCGGTCTTGCTCACCAGTTGGCCGACCAGGTAATTCACCAGGCCGCCGAGGATCAACACCAGCACCAGGAGGATACCGAAGGCCAGCGCGATCCGCGCGGAGGGCACCGATACCCAGCGTTCGAACCAGGGCGCGAAATCCTCATAGAAGAGTATCGCGATCACCGGGGCCGCGATCCAGGTGATCAATGACAGCGCCTCTTTCACGAAGCCGCGCCACAGGCTCAACAGACCCGACACCAGGATGACGCCAAGGATGAAAAAGTCCACCCAGATCACGCAGCGGGAGTCTCGTCTCGGGCGATCATGATCGAGGGGGCAGGCGTCCCCAGGCGGCTGTTGGCAGGCATGGCGCGTATTCTAACAGACCGGCGCGCGCGGGTGCGCAATCTCCCGCTCAGGGGTGTGGCATCACCCGTACTTGCAGGCCCGAATCCCGGGCCAGCCCCGTCAATTCTGCCTCGGCCGCGCTGCGTTCCACGTAAGGCCCGACCCGCACCCGGTAGACCGCCTTCGCGTCCACCACGACCCGTTCCACGAAGGCGGTATACCCGGCCTTGCGCAGGCGGTCGCGCAGGGCGACGGCATTGGCCTCCTGGCCGAAGGCACCCACCTGCACCACCCAGCCAGCGGTCGCCGGGGCTGGCGTGGTGTCGGGGGCCAGTGGCGCGGCTTCTGGCTGCGGTACTGGTGCGGCATCCGCTTGCAGCGCCTCCTCGGCGGGGGATGGGGTTTCCGCTGGCGACTCGGGGGCTGCCTCGGCGACGGGGGCTTGCGGCTCGGCCGCCGTGGCAGCGTCCGGGGCCAGGGTGGCAGTCCCGTCCTCGCCAATCACCACCGTGGTCACCGGTTCGGGTGGCACCACCAGCACGGGTTCCATGGGCTCGACCCGGCCTTCGCGCATTTCCTCGATGGGCTGGGGGAGATCCAGGGAACGCGGTCCGGCCTCGTCGTCGGGTCCCTCCAGCAGGATGGGAATGAAGATCACGGCCAGCGCCACCAGTACCACGGCGCCCACCACCCTTTGTTTCACCAGATTGTCCACGCGTTCCCCCTGTCTCAGGATTCCAGTACGGCCATGACCTCGGCCACGGTATGAAAGGAGCCGCTGACCACGACCCGGTCACCGGGCCGGGCCTGCGCCATGGCGGTACGATAGGCCGCCGGGACATCCCCGGCCAGGGTCACGCCGCCCTCGGGCAGCCGGGTTGCGAGGCGCTCCCGCAAGGCTTGCGCACTCAGGCCGCGCGGCGGCGCCAGGCCGCCCAGGTACCAATGATCGACCCTTGGCAGCAGCGGCGCCACGAAGGCATCCACATCCTTGTCCGCCAGCATGGCCAACACCAGGTGGGTCTGCCCGGCAACCGGCTGCGCGGCCAGCGTTCGTGCCAGGACTCGCCCGCCCTGGGGATTATGCGCCACGTCCAGTACCCGTTCCACCGCCCCCGGCAGGCGCTGGAAGCGGCCCGCCAGGGATACTTCGCGCAGACCCTGCTCCAAGGCGGCGCGGGGCACCGGCAGGCGTGCCTCCAGGCATACCAGGGCCTGGATCACCGCCGCCGCATTGTCCAGTTGATGATCGCCCGGCAAGGCCGGCAGGGGCAGGCCCGGATATTCCCGTCCCCTGCCCCACCAGGTCCAGTCCTGTTCGCCGCGACGGTAGCCATAGGCCTCATCGCGCCCGTACCAGAGGGCACTGAGTGCTTGCGCTGTAGCCGGCACCGATGCCGGCGGCGCCGGGTCACCGCACACCGCCGGCCGGCCGGCGCGGAAGATGCCGGCCTTCTCGCGGCCGATGCTGTCGCGGTCATCACCCAGCCAGGCGCTGTGATCGATATCGATCGCCGTCACCAGGGCCACGTCGGCATCGAGGATGTTCACGGCATCCAGGCGTCCGCCCAGCCCCACCTCCAACACCATGACATCCAGATCCGCGTCGGCAAACCATTGCAAGGCCGCCAGGGTGCCGAATTCAAAATAGGTCAGGGAACGCTCACCACGCACGGCATCCAGCTGCGCGAAGACGGTGCACAGGTCCGCATCGGTCACCATCGCGCCATCGATACGGATGCGTTCGTTGTAGCGCAACAGATGGGGCGAGGTGTAGGCGCCGACGTGATAGCCGGCGGCGCGCAGCATGGCCTCGAGCAAGGCTACGCTCGAGCCCTTGCCGTTGGTGCCGGCCACGGTAATGACGGGGCAGGCGGGCTTGAGCAGCCCGAGATCCTCCGCCACGGCAGCGATGCGTTCCAGGCCCAGGTCGATGGCATTGGGATGCAGGGTCTCCTGCCAGGCCAGCCATTCGGCAAGGCTGGTAAAACGCGGGGGCGTGGGTTTGCTCATCGAGGCTTGCCGGGAATCAGTCATCCATTTTCACCGCAAAGGCGCAAAAGGGACTAACCCGTCGTATCGGCAGCGTGTGTAGGAGCGGCGCGAGCCGCGAATGTTCGCGGCTCGCGCCGCTCCTACCGGAGAGATTTTGCAATGATCGGGTTCACTTTGCGACCTTTGCGCCTTTGCGGTGAGAACTTCAAGCAACAGAGGCACACTTGCCGAGCATGGCCAGCAATTCGCCGATACGGGGACGCAACTCGCGGCGATCCAGGATCATGTCGATGGCGCCATGTTCGAGCAGGAATTCACTGCGCTGGAAGCCTTCCGGCAGCTTCTCGCGCACCGTCTGTTCGATGACTCGAGGACCGGCGAAGCCGATCAGGGCATTGGGTTCGGCCACATGGATGTCGCCCAGCATGGCGAAGCTGGCGGAGACACCACCCATGGTGGGATCGGTGAGCACGGACACGAAAGGCACCCGGGCATTGGCCAGGCGTGCCAGGGCGGCGCTGGTCTTGGCCATCTGCATGAGGGAAAACAGTGCCTCCTGCATGCGCGCGCCGCCGCTGGCGGAAAAGCACACCAGGGGGATGTGATGTGCCAGGGAGACGTTCACGGCACGCACGAACTTCTCGCCCACCACCGCGCCCATGGATCCACCCATGAACTTGAACTCGAAGGCCGCCGCCACCAGCGGCAGGCCCAGCACCTGGCCGCGCATCACCACCAGGGCATCCTTCTCGCCCGTGGCCTTCTGGGCCTGGGTGATGCGGTCCTTGTATTTCTTGCTGTCCTTGAAGCGCAGTTCATCGATCGGTTCCAGGTGCGCAGCAATCTCCTCGCGCGGCTCGGGATCCAGGAAACCGTCCAGCCGGCGGCGTGCATCAATGCGCATGTGATAATTGCACTTGGGACAGACGTCCAGGTTACGTTCCAGCTCGGCACGGTACAGGATCTGGTTGCAGCCGTTGCACTGGCTCCAGATCCCTTCCGGCACCTGGCGCTTGTCGACCCCGTTACGTTCCGTACGAATCCGGGATGGCATCAGTTTTTCAAACCAGCTCATAATTGCTTCGCTCTGAAATCATGTTGTAACCCCGTCGGGCTGAAGCCCGACCTGCAAAACCCTGCACTGCCAGTGCTGGAGCCACCTGTAGGTCGGGCTTCAGCCCGACAGCACCGGTCAACCGGCACTGGCCGCCTGGTGTGGCACGGCATCCATGGCGGCACGCATTTCCGCCAGCACGGCAGCCAGGGTTTCCGAGATGCGATCCGGTGTCGCCAGCAGCTCCGGCACCCGGCTTACCAGGGCACTGCCCACCACCACGGCATCGGCCACCGCCGCCACCTGCGCGGCGGCCTCGGCATCGCGGATACCGAAGCCCACGCCCACCGGCAGCCCGGTGTGGCCGCGGATCTCGGTGACCTTGGTGGCGACGGCGGACACATCCAGTTGGCTGGAGCCGGTGACACCCTTGATGGAAACATAGTAGATAAAGCCGCTGGCCACCGCGCTGATGCGATCCATGCGCGCGCCCGAGGAGGTGGGCGACAGCAGGAAGATTGGGTCCAGGGTTTCGGACTGCAGGGCCTGCACCAGGTCATGGGCCTCTTCCGGGGGCAGGTCCACGGTCAGCACCCCATCCACGCCAGCCTTGGCGGCGGCGTGGGCGAAGGTCTCGTAGCCCATGACCTCGATCGGGTTCAAATAGCCCATCAACACCACCGGGGTATCGGCATCGCGGGTGCGGAACTCGCGCACCATCTCCAGCACGTTGCGCAGGCTGGTGTGGTGGATCAGGGCCCGCTCGCAGGCGGCCTGGATCACCGGGCCATCGGCCATGGGATCGGAAAAGGGCACGCCCAGCTCGAGGATATCGGCACCCGCCGCCGCCAGGGCATGCATCAGTGGCACCGTCACCCCGGGCTCGGGATCACCAGCGGTCACGAAGGGGATGAGGGCCTTGCGTCCGGTGGCGCGCAGCTCGGCAAAACGTCCGGCGATACGGCTCATACCTCGAGGCCCTCCAGTTTCGCCACGGTGTTGATGTCCTTGTCGCCACGACCGGACAGGTTGACCACGATACTCTGGTCCGGACGCAGGGTCGGCGCCAGCTGGGTGACATAGGCCAGCGCGTGACTGGATTCCAGTGCCGGGATGATCCCTTCGATACGGGTGAGGTCGTGGAAGGCCTGCAGGGCCTGCTGGTCGGTGACGGACACATAGCGGGCACGCCCCGTGTCCTTCAGCCAGGCATGCTCGGGACCGACGCCGGGATAATCAAGGCCGGCCGACACCGAATGGGTCTCGATGATCTGGCCGTCGGCGTCTTCCATCAGGTAGGTGCGGTTGCCGTGCAGCACGCCGGGCTTGCCGGCGCACAGGGGCGCGGCATGATGCCCCGTGTCCAGGCCATCACCGGCGGCCTCGACACCGTACATTTCTACTTCGGTATCGGCAAGGAAGGGATGGAACAGGCCGATGGCATTGGAGCCACCACCCACGCAGGCCACCAGGACATCGGGCAGCTTGTTGGTGCGCTCCAGCATCTGGGCGCGCGCCTCGCGGCCGATCACCGCCTGGAAGTCGCGCACCATGGCGGGATAGGGATGAGGACCCGCCACGGTACCGATGATGTAGAAGGTGTTATCCACGTTGGTGACCCAGTCACGCATGGCCTCGTTGAGGGCATCCTTGAGGGTACGCGAACCGGACTTCACCGCCACCACCTCGGCACCCAGCAGGCGCATGCGGTAGACATTGGGCGCCTGGCGGATGATGTCGTCGGCGCCCATGTAGATGACACATTCGAGGCCCAGCCGCGCCGCCACCGTGGCGGTGGCCACGCCGTGCTGGCCGGCGCCGGTTTCGCCGATGATGCGGGTCTTGCCCATGCGGGTGGCCAGCAGGGCCTGGCCGACGGTATTGTTCACCTTGTGGGCGCCGGTGTGATTGAGGTCCTCGCGCTTCAGGTAGATCTGCGCGCCACCCAGTTTCCGGGTCCAGCGCTCGGCGTGATACAGGGGCGAGGGCCGTCCCACGTAGTGGGCCAGGTCCTGGTCCAGCTCTGCCTGGAATTCCGGGTCGCCCAGATATTTTTCATAGGCCAGGCGCAGCTCTTCCAGCGGCCCCATGAGGGTCTCCGCCACGAAGCGTCCTCCATAGGGACCGAAGTGCCCGTTCTCGTCGGGCAGGTCCAGCCGCAGGGCCTGGGAATCAACCGCCTTTGCTTGTGTCGCCACTGCTCACTCCTCGCATGAAGGCCTGGATCCGCGCCGGATCCTTGATGCCCTTGTCCGCTTCCACACCGCTGCTCACGTCCACCGCGTAGGGCCGTACCGCGCCGATGGCCGCGGCTACATTATCCGGGGCCAGCCCACCGGCCAGGATGCAATGGGCACGCAGGGCCTCCGGGATCAGTTCCCAGTCGAACACCGAGCCGCTGCCGCCGGGCACCGTTTCGTGCCAGGCGTCGAGCAGCAGGCCGCGCGCCTCCCGGTAGCCTTGCGCCGCCGCCAGCAAGTCGATGTCCGGCCGCACCCGCAGCGCCTTGAGATAGGGCTGGTTGAACTGGCGGCAATAGTCCGCTGCTTCGTCGCCATGGAATTGCAACAGATCCAGTCCCACCGCATCGGCCATGGCGCGCACCATACCCGGCTGCTCGTTGACGAACAGGCCCACTACCGTGACGAAGGGCGGCAATGCACGCACCACCGCCAGGGCCTGGTCCGGTGTCACGAAGCGCGGGCTGCGCGGGTAGAACACCAGGCCGATGGCGTCGGCACCCGCTTGCGCAGCCATCACCCCATCTTCCGGGCGGGTAATGCCACAGATCTTGACCCTGGTACGCACGGACGGCCCCGCTGTCTTGCCAATGAAACCAAAGGACATAGGGTACCAGAACTCGGGCCGGGACCCGAACCCCCCTGCCGTGCCAGGCCGCCCCTGCCCCTCACACGACCCGTAGGAGCGGGCTCTGCCCGCGAACAGGTTTGCCACCGCAATTCGCGGGCAGAGCCCGCTCCTACAGGGACACCGGTTCCCTCAGGCGAAGCGCGGCAGACGGCCCAGCTCCGGGAGCCCGTACTCATCCGGGTAGCGCACCCCCACCAGGTAGAGGCCGGAGGCCGGTGCCGTGGCCGCGGCCAGGGTGCGGTCGCGCCGCTCCAGCAATTCCCGCGGCCAGTCCGGGGCCTGCTCGCCGCGGCCGATGGCCAGCAACACCCCCACGATATTGCGCACCATGTGGTGAAGGAAGGCATTGGCCACAATGTCCACGAAGAAATACTCCCCGGACTGGCTGACTTGCAGGGATTCCACCGCACGGATGGCATGGTTGGCCTGGCATTGGGCGGCACGGAAGGAGGAAAAATCATGTTCCCCGACCAGGTGCCGGGCCGCCGACCGCATGGGTTCCAGCACCAGGGGACGGTATTCCCAGCCCACCCGGTGGTGTTCCAGGGCCGAGCCAACGCGCCGGTTCAGGATCACATAGCGGTAGCGGCGCGCCCTGGCACTGTAGCGGGCATGAAAATCATCGCTCATCTCGCGCCGCCACAGTACCCGCACATCGGCCGGCAGTTCGGCGTTGGTGCCCAACAGCCAGGCCCGTTCCGGGCGCACGGCACCGGTATCGAAATGCACCACCTGAGCGGTGGCATGCACGCCCGCATCGGTGCGCCCGGCGCAGGTCACCTCGATGGTCTCGTCGGCCACCCGCGTCAGCGCCGCCTCCAGGCATGCCTGCACCGAGCGCACCCCCGGCTGCTGGCGCTGCCAGCCGCGAAAGGCACTGCCGTCGTATTCGATTCCCAGGGCGATGCGCATGATACCTAGTGCTATTTCAGTTTGATGATGCCGGATATCCGTTCACGCCGCATGCGGACGCCTGACGGTCTTGATGGCCACGGAAGCACACGGAATGACACGGAAAATATTTACATCGTGATGCAAGGCGCCCGTAGGAGCGGCCTCTGGCCGCGAATGCCCGGGGTACCACAGACGGTTCGCGGCCAGAGGCCGCTCCTACGGGTGGCTTCCATTGGCGGCAATGCAATCTTCCCGTATTTTTCCGTGTGCTTCCGTGGCTATTACAATACGTAAATTTCAGGTTAAAGGAGCACTAGCCTGGACGAGGCCTGGACGCCATACCAGAGCAGCAGGCCGATCGCCACCGGAACCATCCACTGCCAGACTGGCACCCGGCCAATTTCCGGAACCTCGCGCATACCCGGCTCCGCCGCCTCGGCCTGGGCCAGCACGGTACCATAAAGGTGCCGGACCCGCGCCGCGAGTCGCGCCAGGCGTGAACGCCCATCCCCCCCGGACTGGCTGAAGC
>JAIVHA010000231.1 GCA_020201295.1 Lysobacteraceae bacterium
CCCCGGAGATTTCCGGGGGCAAGAGATCCTCATCCATCATATCGCCATCGGACAGAATGATCATGCGTTCCAGCAGGTTTTCCAGTTCACGAACATTGCCCGGCCACTCATAGCGCATGAGCGCCCCAAGCACCCGGGTCGTAACCCCTTTAACCTGCTTGCCGATACGAGCGGAAATCCGCGCCACGAAATAATTCACCAGCAAGGGAATGTCATCACGACGCTCATGCAGGGGCGGGATGTGGATCTCGATCACCTTGAGTCGGTAATAGAGATCCTCGCGAAACTCACCGCTCGCAATCAATTCATGTATCGAACGGTTGCTGGCCGCCAGCACTCGCACATCGACACTGCGCGGTGTGGTATCGCCCATGCGATAAAAGGCGCCATCCTGTAGCACGCGCAGCAATTTCGCCTGCAGGGAAAGAGAGGAATTGTTGATCTCATCCAGAAACAGCACGCCGCCGTCCGCCGCCTCAAAAAGTCCGGGCTTGTTCTTGTCCGCACCCGTGAAGGCACCTTTCACATACCCAAACAACTCACTCTCGATGATATTCTCGGGTATCGCCGCACAATTGATAGCCACGAAGCGCTTGTCAGCACGCTTACTCTGCGTGTGAATCTGCTTGGCAATCAACTCCTTTCCACAACCGCTTTCGCCGGTGATCAGTACCGCGCAATCATAGGCTGCCGCGGCATCGATCAACTTGCGCATCTTGCCCACGGACTGGGAGCGCCCGATAAAACCATCGCTTTCCTGAAACAGGCGATTCTGCTCCCGAAGATCATGATTTTCCCGTCGCAACTGGTAATGCTCCAGCGCACGCTGGGCCATGCAGCGCAATTCCTCATTATCGAACGGCTTGCGAATATAATCGAAGGCGCCACACTTGAGCGCCTCCACGGCCGACTCGACAGTGGCATAACCGGTGATCATGGCCACCTGGGTCATGGCGTTTCGGGCACGAGCGAAACGCAGCAGCTCCATGCCATCGACCCGCGGCATGCGCAGATCCGTGAGCAGCAGGGCAACATCGTGGTTTTCCAGAAAGTCCAGGGCATGCTGGGAACTCTCTGCCTGCACTACCTCTATATCGAGGGTGGATATGACACTCGCCACCAGCTCGCGCATCGCCGCATCGTCCTCGCATACCAGGACCAGCGGACGACCAACCGTCTCATTCTTCAACTTCTCTGCCACTGCCGCACTCACTGTACTACCACCTCGGGTGTCACATGGGGGAGCTCGACGATGAAACGCGCACCACCCTCGAATTCCACATCATAGCGGATGGATGCTCCGCGCCGGCTGAGCATGGCCTGGCAGATCGCCAGGCCCAGGCCAGTCCCGCTACCTACATCCTTGGTAGTGAAGAAAGGATCAAAAATTCGCCCGCGGATATCCGCCGGAATACCAGGACCATTGTCTTCCACACTCATGATCGCCCGGCCACGCTCGTCCAGCCGCGTGCATACACGGATCCTGCCATCCCTGCCGCCAGAGAGTGCCTGTATGGAATTGGAAATCAGGTTCACCAGCACGATCTCCAGCTGGCCACAGGCGCCCTCTACCTGCAGTTCCCCTGGGACCAGGTCCAGCTCGACCTCGATACTGTAGCGCTTCATGCGACAACTAACGAAAGTCTCGCTGACGCTCAGGGCGACACTATTGATATCGCAAACCTCCCGGGAGCACTTGTCCTTGCTGCGGGCATAATGGAGCAGATCATCGATAATGCGCGAGCAACGACGCGCTTCGTCGCAGATGACCCGCGTCCATTCATGGAGCTTGCGGTCCTCGCCGATGGAGTCCCGCAACAGCTGCGCATAACCCAGGATACTGCCCAGCGGGGTATTCAGCTCGTGAGCCACGCCAGCGGCCAGCTCGCCCATGGCTACCAGCTTTTCCTGGTTGTAGACATTTTCCTGCAGGCGTTTGTAGTCAGTGATGTCCTGCAAGGTAATCACGGCGCCCATGTCGGAGCCTGTCTGGCTGACGAAGGCCAGGTTAAGAGAGAGATGCCGGAGTGAACCATTGAGCGTGGTCTGAATCTCCTGACTGCTGACACTTCGCTTGTACAGGAAGGCATCACGCAACAGGTCTCGATCGGTCTCCCTCAATTCCAGCAAATCAAACAGGCTACGTCCGGCAAGATCTTCCTCTGGCTGACCAAACATGGCCTCAACCTGGGAATTCGTGGCGTTGATACAGAGATCGTCGTCGACACTGAGCAAGGCACCGGGCAGGCTCTGCAATACCGCATTGATTCGATTTCGCTCCGTCAATACCCGGTTCTGGCATTCCTCCACGGTGGCGAATACCCGCCGTAGCGTAGCCATCATGAGGTTGTAGTCGCCGACGAAATTCCGCATGTAGGGACCGGGGAGATTGCCCAGGTCCACCGGCTGCAAGGTGCCCTCCTGGGCATCGAGCATGCCCGCATGCAGTGCTTCCAGCACCTGGCGATAGCGCAGCATGCGGTACAGCAGGAAACCCACACCCAGGAACAGGACAAGCGCCGGCCACACCACCAGGGACAGGGGCAGCTGGGCGCCGCCCACCGAATGCAGCAGCAGCAGCGCGGCGGCCAGCATGCCGGTCGCGGCCACCAGCCAGCCCACCACGCAACGCGGCCGCGCCGCGTGCGCGTCCGCCGCATGACTACTTTGCATTACGCTGGAAATCGCACACCCCTCTACAGCAGGGCGGGTGACCGCCCGATGGGCGGCCACCCGTATGGATCACCTTCCCTGGAATACCGGCTCCGGCGTCAGAAGATCAACTGCAGTCCCAGGGTCGCCTGGTCATAATCGCGCAGGGACTGGATGCTCGGGTGCTGACGGTCGAAATCCACCGTGGCGTACTCGAAGGTCACCTTCAGCTGCTGACCGTGGATATAGTAGTTGGCGCCGACGCTGAGCCACCTGTTGTCATAGTAGCCGTTGGCTACGCCATAGTCGAGATCCTCGTGGCGGAGGAAGAACTGCAGGCGACCGATGCCCACCTTGCCGGGCAGCAGGTAGCCCAGCTTGGCGTAATGCCCCTTCAGCTCGCTGGTAACGGGGAGCGCGGGATCAGGATCGATGCCGTTGATGGCATCATCGGTACTGTAGTCCATGTAAGCCGCGGAGGCCGTTACGGTACCGCTGGCGGTCGGGTATTCCATGAACACATCGGCGGTCCAGGCATCGTAGTCGCGGGTATCCTGTCGACTACCATAGTTCGCATAGGCCACGTCACGCTGCATATCGTAGCCGGCACCGACGGTCAGCACCTTGCGGGTACCCAGGTAGGTGCCGCGGTAGCCATAGTCGAACTCGGGATCCCAGAAGGACCAGTGGGCACGGGCCGTCACCCGCGGCGAATCCTTCGCAACCTCATCCGCTTCCCGGCCATCGGAAAGCATGAGCCGGTACTGGAATTGCCCATCGACCAGGTTGCCCCACATGGCCACGCCCGTATCACGGGTGCCGCCAAAAGGCGTATAGGAAATCACTTCGGAACGATCCAGGGTCAGCGGCTCCAGGCAGGCCTCGAGATTTTCCCGGCTGAAGGTGTTTTTGAAGCGCCCGGCAATGAAGCGCATGCTGTCGTTCCAGTCGAAGGTCAGGTAGGCATCCCGATAGTAGAC
>JAIVHA010000083.1 GCA_020201295.1 Lysobacteraceae bacterium
CAGCCGGGCGGCATCTCGCCGGCCCGCTTGCGGGCATCGTCGCGATAGCGGGGCAGGTGCTGGTGCACATCCTGGTGGCGATAGTCCGCGTTGAGCACGAAACCGGAGGCGGGGATGCTGCCCACGCCGCGCCAGGTGGCGTCCGCTACCTCCATGGTCTGGGCCAGCACGCGCCGCGCGGCAACATTGCCACCGGGACGCACCAGCTCGGGATAACAGTTGTCCAGGAAACAGCGGTCCTCCAGGTGCTGCCGCAACACGGAGTAGAGTGCCGCGAGCAGGGATACGGGTGTGAAGCCGGCCACGGCCGCGGGCAGGCCGTGCTTCTCCACCACAAATGCCCATTCCTCCGGCCCCATGATCGTCGCCACATGGCCGGGGGCGATCAGCGCCTCGAAGCCCGGCTGTTCCGAGTCCAGCAGCATGGCTACCGCCGGCCAGGTGAGCCGGCCCGAGAGCAGCAACAGCAGGTTGTCGGGCGTTCCTTCCGCCAGCAGGGCGGCGACCGGCGCGGTGGTGGTCTCGAAACCGGCGGCAAAGAACACCACGGGTCGTTCCGGGTTGTCGCGGGCGATGCGCGCGGCCTCCGCCGGCGAGGCGATGGCACGTATATCGGCGCCCGCCGCCTTGGCCTGTTCCAGGGAGCGGATGTCTGCCTTTTTCACGTTCACCGGCACCCGCAGCATGTCGCCGAAGGCCACCAGGATCAGGTTCTCGTGCAGGGCCAGCTGGATGGCCTCGTAGACATCCTCCTCGGGACAGACGCACACGGGGCAGCCGGGACCGGGAATGAGCTCGATGTTCGCGGGCAGGGCACCGCGCAGGCCAGCCATGGTGATGGAGCGCTCGTGGCCGCCGCATACGTTCATCACCCGCACCCGCTCACGCAGCGGCAAACGGTGGATGCGTTCCAGCCAGGTCCTGGCGTCGGCGCTCACGGGGTCGGCCCAGGCACAGGGGCTGCAGGGGCCGTGTGAGGTTCATGCAGGCGCGCGCCCTCGGGCTGCATGACCGGCGCCAGGCTGTCGCCCCGGGCCAGGCGTTCCCGCTGGCCGGCGACCTCGGCCCGCAGCCAGTCCAGCCAGGCATTCAGTTCGATGCCCTTGCGGGCCGAGAGCGCCATGACCGGCGCACGGCTGGCCAGGGCACGCAGGTGCCGTTCGGCCGCCGCCGGATCGAAATCCCCCAATACCTCCAGCAGGTCCGACTTGCTCAGCAGTAGCAGGTCGGTACCGCGGAACATGACCGGGTACTTGGCGGGCTTGTCGTCGCCCTCGGTGACCGAGAGCAGGGTGACATTGCGATGGTGGCCCAGGTCGAAACTGGCCGGGCACACCAGGTTGCCGACGTTCTCGATGAACAGGATGTCCAGGCTGTCGAGGTCGATTTGGTGCAGGGCGTCATGCACCATGTGGGCATCGAGATGACAGGCGGTACCGGTGACGATCTGCACCGCGGGTACGCCACGGGCGCGGATGCGCTCGGCGTCGTTTTCCGTTTCCAGGTCACCTTCCACCACGCCGATGCGGAACTCGTCCCCCAGGGTGTCGATGGTGGCTTCCAGCAGGGCCGTCTTGCCGGAGCCGGGCGCCGACATGAGGTTGATGGCCAGCACCCGATGCTGGTCGAAATGCCGGCGGTTGTGCAGGGCCTGCACATCGTTCTCCGACAACAGGCGGCTCAGCACGGTGACCGCGCTGCGGCCATCCTCGGTGCGCGCCAGTTTGCCCTGGCCCTGGATCAGGTGCCGGTTGCCGGGGGTGATGTTGCAGCCGCAGGTATCACACATGTGCAGATCCTCACTCGCCCAGAGGGTAACGCCGCTCAGCGTTCCAGTTCAACACGCACCAGCAGCAATTCATCGCCACTCAGCAGGCGGTTGGGGCTGGCATCGCTCTCGGCTCCACACTGCTCGCAGCGGACCCGCACCGGCAGGCTTTCCAGCTCCAGTACGGCGCCGGCGGCGGGGGTACCTGCACTGGCAATGGGGAAAGCCTGGGCGAGCAAGCGGGGCTCCACGCCCGACAGGGGGCCGATCTGCACCAGGATGCGGGTCACCGCCCGCGCCTGTTCCTGGCGCGTGATGCCCATGACCTGGCGCAGCATGCCCTGGCAGACGGCGAGTTCATGCACGCTGGGGCACCTCTTCCCCCAGGCCCAGCATCTCGTCATAGAGTTCCCAGGCGGAGCGGGCCTCCTGGGGACTCATCTTCTGGATGGCATAGCCCACGTGCACCATGACGAAGTCCCCGGGAGTCACCGGTTCATCCTGCATCAGGAACAGGCTCACGTCGCGATTCACACCCTTGGCCTCGCAGCGGGCGATGAAGCCGTCGACACTGGTGACCTGCATGGGGATACCGAGGCACATGGTGGGCTCCTGGGTGTGTCCGTAGCGAAAAAGTCAAAATCCTGCGCTATTCTTGCTGGAAGACTACACCGGGGCACCGACGGGTGCCAGCCCTGCCTGGAGCCGGCTCGACTTCCGTAGGTCGGCCTTCAGGCCGACCTGCAAAGGATGGGTCAGGCAATGATTGGGTGCAAGGCTATTGACGCAGGTCAGCACCATATAAGAATTTCGGTGTATGGTTGGTCCACAGACAGAAATAACCAACAAGAAGGGACGTAACCATGACCCCCCCCGCAGTACTGGTATTGGGAATCGGCAATACCCTGCTCAGTGACGAGGGCGTGGGGGTGCATGCCCTTCGCAGCCTGGAGATGGATGCCCCCCTTCCCGGGGTGCAGTACCTGGATGGGGGCACCCTCGGCTTTACCCTGGCTGGCACCATCGAAGACAGCGAACAGCTCATCGTGGTGGACGCCGCCGAGCTGGGCGCGCCGGCCGGCACGGTGCGCTGTTTCGAAGGAATGGCCATGGACGGCTTTCTCGGCAGTAATCGCAAGCGCAGCGTCCACGAAGTGAGCCTGCTGGACCTGCTGGCGGTGGTGTTGCTGGCAGGGCGCCTGCCGGAGCGCCGCGCCCTGGTGGGCATCCAGCCGGAGTGCATCGACTGGGGCCATGATCCCAGCCCTGCGGTACGTCAGGCCATCCCGGCCGCCTGCGCCCAGGTACGCGATCTCATCCAGCGGTGGCGCACATGAGTCATCTGGGCGATATCCCCGTTACCGTGCTCCAGGCCGGGGCCGATGCGGCGCCCCATGGCCGCGCCCTGCTGGTGGAACTGGAAACCCTGTTGCGCGACCTGGTGGAGCAGGGCCACGAGGGCAGCATCGATTTGCGCAGCCTGCCCTTGTCACCCGGTGACCTCGCCTTCCTGGAACAGCACCTGGGGCAGGGCGAGGTAACGGCCGAGGTCTCGGCCCTGGGTCCCAGCACGGTTCAGGAAACCGCCATCCACGGCGTCTGGTGGGTGCGGCACTACAACAGCAATGACGAGGTGATGGCCGAGTTCCTGGAGATCACCCAATGCCCCGACATCATTCGTGCCCATCCGGCCGATGTGCGAGACAGCCTGGAGGAATTGCGCGCGAAACTGGTGGAATTGGATTAACAACGTCACGCCCGGCCAGGTCCGGGCTCGATAAGGGTTACGGTGATGAGCAAACGTCCAACGGTGGCGGAACATCTGGCCCGACAGGGAGTGAGTCGGCGCGCCTTTCTGAAATTC
>JAIVHA010000084.1 GCA_020201295.1 Lysobacteraceae bacterium
ACAGCAGGCCGGCCAGCAGGTAGGCACGGAAGCCCACGCCCTGGCGGAAGGCGAAGGCGCGGCTCCACCAGACATTGGAATGGAAGATCTCGCCGACGCCGAACAGCAGGTTGTTGAACAGGAACATGATGGCCGCCGGCATCAGCAGGTTGAGCAGTTCCGGGCGCTCGCTGGCCAGGGTCTGGTGCATGCCGTCGAAGCCGACACGGCCGATCACCAGCCAGGCGAGGATACTGACCCCCACCAGGATCAGCAGGGCCTGGATGAAATCGGTGCCGATCACCGCGCGCAGGCCACCCAGCAGGGTATAGGCCACGCAGATGAACAGGATGACGCTCATGCCGATGCGGTAGTCGATACCGGTCAGGGCATGGATGAGCACGCCGCCGGCCATGCCCAGGCTCACCAGCCAGCCGATGGCGTAGACCAGGGAGATGAGCAGGAACACCCGCCAGGCGAGGTCGCCGTAGCGACGGCGGATGAAGTCGCCACTGGTATAGCCATTGGGCATCAGCGCGCGGATGCGGCGTGCCAGGGGCGCGAACAGCAGCAGGCCCACGGAGCCCAGGGAATAGCCGAGGATGCCCCAGATGCCAAGCTGGTAGGCCAGCTGCGGCGCCGCCATGGTGGTGTTGCTGGTCATCCAGGTGGCCATGGCGGTGGCGGTGCCCAGCGCCAGGCCCACGTTGCGACCGGCCAGGGTGTAACCTTCCAGGTCCCTGGTGTTGCGACCGAATAACCAGCCCAGCCCGATCCACAGCAGGCTGAACAGGGCGAGGATCACCCAGCCGGTGTTGGCGTCAAGGATGGCGGTTTGCACGTTGTTCATGTCACGACCTTGCAGGTCTCCCCCACCGCCTGGTCGGTGCTCAACACCCGCGAGTAGCGGTCCTTGAGGGTGCGGATTGTGGCCTCGTGCAGTTCCGGTGTCACCGTGGCGCAGGCATCGTCGATCAGGGTGGTGTAGTAGCCGAGGTCACAGGCATCGCGCACGGCGGTGGAGATGCATTCGTTGGTATAGACACCGCACACGAACAGGCCGGTGATGCCCATGTTGCGCAGGATGAAGTCCAGGTTGGTGGCATTGAACACCCCGCTGGCGGTCTTGTTGATGATGATCTCGTCGCCCTTGGGGGCGATCTCCGGCAGGAATTCGGCCTCCTTGGAACCCGGCGCCGCGTGCAGGCCGAGGCGCTTGTGGCCGGCGCTGCGGTCGCGCCCGTCCCGGGTCAGGGACTGGATACGGGTATGGATCACCTCCAGCCCGTTGGATCGGAAGCAATCCTGCAGGCGGCGCACGTTGGGCAGTACCACGCGCTGGAGACGATCGAAGTAATACTCCTCCGCCTGTTGCGGCATCTTGCTGTGATCGAGGTTGGCGAACACGCCATAGCCGGGGGCGGCGTCCAGGTACTGGATGTCGATGACCAGCAGGGCGGTGTGATGCTGCTCCAGGGATTCGTGGATGGCCTCGACCGGGGTGATGGACTCGCGGTAGGTCTCCTGCAGCGGGTCGACGTCGAGGAACTCGGGGTCGAGGGCGGGCGGCTTCTTGTCGGTCATTGGGGCGCTCCCGCCAGCTCATACAGGGTGTTGAGCATGGTGTTGGCGCCGCGCTCGATGTCTTCCAGGGCGGTCCATTCGGCGGTGGAATGGCTGCGACCCTCCTGGCTGGGCACGAACACCATGCCGGTGCGGGTCACGTGGTTCATGATCTGGGTGTCATGGGCGGCACCGCTATGCAGCGCCAGGCTGTCGATGCCCAGTGCCGCCGCGGCCCGGTCGATGGTGGCGATGATACCCGGGTCACATTTCACCGGTGCGATTTCGCTCAGCACCTCGAATTCGAACATCAGGCCGCGGCGGCGGGCGATGCTGGACAGGGTGCGGCGACAGGCCTGGCCCAGGGCCGCGAGCACTTCCGCGTCGGTGTCGCGCACGTCCAGGGAGAACTGTGCCAGTCCCGGCACCACATTGGCCGCGCCCGGCTTCAGCTCCATGCGGCCGATGGTGGCGACGCTGCGCGGGCTGCCGTGTTCGTCCAGGATGCGCTCCAGGGCGGCGGCGAACTCGGCGGCGCCCTGGAAGGCATCGCTGCGCATGTCCATGGGCGTGGTACCGGCGTGGTTGGCCACGCCGATGAGGCGAATCTCCCACTTGAACAGGCCGGCGATACCGCTCACCACGCCCACGGAACAGCCCTGGCGGTCCAGCACCGGGCCCTGTTCGATGTGCAGTTCCACGAAGGCCGCCAGGCTTTCCGGGCGGCGCCGCGCGTGCAGGGCCTGCATGGCGTCGTAGCCGCAGGCCGCCATGGCCTCGGTCAGGCTGATGCCGTCCAGGTCGCGGGCGTTATGGATGCGTTCCGGGGTGAGCAGGCCGGCGATGGCCTGGGAGCCGAACAGGCCGCCGAAGCGGCCTTCCTCGTCACTGAAGGCCACCGCCTCCAGGGCGTGACGCAGGGGCAGGTCCAGCTCCTTGATACGGCGCAGGCATTCGAGGGACACCAGCACGCCCAGGGCGCCGTCCAGGTGGCCGGCCCCGGGCACCGTGTCCAGGTGCGAACCGGTCATGACGCTGGGGCGCTGGCCATCCCAGTGCAGGCGGCCGTGGAGATTGGCGGCGCCGTCTTCGTACAGCTCCAGGCCGGCGTCGGCGATGCGCTGTTTCAGCCAGGCGCGCCCGGCCAGGTCAGCCGGCGAGAAGGCCATGCGGTACAGGCCGCGATCGCCGTCGCGGCCGATCTCCGCCAGGGCCTCGATGTCGGCCTGCAGGCGCGGCAGGTCGATCCGCAGTGGCTTCATGCCCCGTCTCCCTGTCGGCGGTTGCCCACCAGGATGGCGGCCAGGGTGGCGAGAAACACCAGGGCGCCCATGGCGAAGAATAGCAGGGCGCGGGACAGGGGATGGTGCCGTACCTCGACGCGCAGGGTCTTTGACCAGGGGCCGGCGCCGTCTTCGTGGAGGGCGCGCAGGCGGTAATGGTATTCGCCGTCGGGGCGGCCGGTGAGCATGGTGGCCCGGTCCGAGCCCCGGTACAGGGTCATGGGGTCGGAAAAGTCCGCCCGCAGGGATTCCTGCAACTCGTGGTCGGTAGCGCCTGTCCCATCCCATTGCAGCTGATAGTAGCCCGCGGTGGCCAGTTGGGTGTCCGCCTCCAGGGTGGGTGCCGCCAGGCCCGCGCCCGAGGAGGCCAGCAACAGGACGCACAAGACCAGGGGATGATGCAGGAGTGGGCGATAGCACCCGGACTTCAGGAGCAGGAACAGGCCGCCACGGGCCATCCGGCTTTTGATGTAGGTAAATAGCAAGCGATCGTCCAGTCAGACTCCACTGCTACAGGGAAACGGAATGGGGGAAACAGGATGCGGCACAGTGGAGTACCAACGCATTGTGCCATTATCGGCGCGAAAATGCACATTTACCCCATATTTACGCAGTTTTTGCCGGAAACTTGCGGGTTGTGGGCTGGCATCTATAGTTAGTTGAACGGCTTGTCGGATTGCAGCTCGACAGGTTGTCAGTTCGCTGTCGTTTATAAAAAGGTGACCGCCATGCCCCGCAACGACAAGCTGACCCTGGGCCGCTTGAAGGACACCGGGCGTCGCTCCACGGC
>JAIVHA010000085.1 GCA_020201295.1 Lysobacteraceae bacterium
TGCTGGATCCGCAAACCTCGGGGTGGTCCGCGAGGTATCTGAATAATGAGGTGCTTCCGGCACGACCTGTGCCACCGATGATGAGGTTTGGAAGAAACATGTTTTACCACTTTTGCGATAGGTGAAAATTTTCTTTGACTAATGCCAGCAGCTGCCACTTCTGGAAAGAACCTTGGCCCGGGTTGGAAGTTATGGCAGGCTAATCGTAATCTAATACATTGAAAATACTATTTAAATTCTTTGTGGTTTGGGGTTGCTGGAGTGTGCATACTGCCCGTCATAATTACAAATTGGAGACAAATAATAAGCGCAGTATCCTGGACCCGCTCAATTTGTGTAGTATGACATCCACAGTTCCCCTGGGTCGATGTGCGATGCAATTTACCATTTACGACAGGACGTGCTCGGGGCGGAGTTGTGAAGAGCGATGCAATATCAATATATAGTATTTTACTAATATTAGAAGAACCTCCCTATGTCTCTGAGTAACAAATCTGTGTGGCGCATGTCGCCCTTGCTTTGGGCGCTTGTTGCGCTTGGGCTGGCTCTGCTGGGGTTCGCCTCCCTGGATTCCCTGGCCGACATGGTCTACTACTGGGACAACCGCGAGGAATATGGCTACGGGTACATGATTCCGGTCATCACCTTGTTCCTGATCTGGCAGCGCAAGGACAAGCTGGAACAGGTGCCCTTCACGGGGTCATGGGTGGGGGTCGGGTGGTTGCTCCTGGGTGTGCTTATCGTCCTGGTCGGCCAGTTGAGTACCATCCACTCCGTCACCAACTACGGCTTTGTAATTGCAATTGTGGCAGGTGCCTACGCCCTGCTCGGCTGGCAGGCCTTCCGCATCATCATGATCCCGCTGCTGCTCCTGTTCCTGATGGTGCCGCTGCCCAATTTCATCCTGAACTCCCTGTCCGCCCAACTGCAGCTCATTTCCTCCGAGATCGGTGTCTTCGTCATTCGCCTGTTCGACATCAGCGTGCACCTGGAAGGCAACGTCATCGATCTGGGCACCTACCAGCTGCAGGTGGTCGAGGCCTGCAGTGGCCTGAACTACCTCTTCCCACTCATCGCCCTGTCGATCATTGCGTCCTACTTCTACCAGGCGGCGGTCTGGAAGCGGGTGGTGCTTATCCTGTCCAGCATCCCCATCACCGTGCTGATGAACAGCTTCCGCATCGGGGTCATCGGGGTGTTGGTGGAATACTACGGCATCGAGCAGGCGGAAGGTTTCCTGCACGACTTCGAAGGCTGGATCATCTTCATGGCTTGCGTGGCCCTGCTGATCCTCGAGATATGGATCCTGTCCTTCGTCGGCAAGGACCGACGGCCCTTCCGTGAGATCTTTGGCATGGATTTCCCGGAACCCACCCCCGAGGGCGCAGTCAAGGTCAGCCGCACCATGCCGCGCCAGGCCCTGGTGGCCGTGGCCCTGCTGGCCGTGGGGACCGCCAGCGCGGTGGTCCAGGGCGAGCGCGAGGAGATCATCCCCGAGCGGGCGGACTTCGTGGCTTTCCCCTCCAAGCTGGAGGGCTGGGAAGGGCACAGCCGCACCCTGGAAAGCATCGTGCTGGATGCCCTCAAGCTCGACGATTACCTGCACATGGATTATGTGAACGACCGGGGTGAGGCTGCAAACCTGTACGTGGCCTATTATAGCTCCCAGCGTTCCGGCGCCGCGGCCCATTCGCCGCGCACCTGCCTGCCGGGCAGCGGCTGGCGCATTACATCCCACACCCAGATAGACCTGGGCGATGGCCTGCGCACCAACCGCTTCATCATTGCCGTGGGTGAGCAGCGCCAGCTGGTGTACTACTGGTTCAAACAGCGGGATCGCATCGTCACCAATGAATACCTGGTGAAGTGGTATCTGTTGTGGGATGCCCTCACCCGCAATCGTACCGATGGTGCCCTGGTACGCCTGACGACCGTACTGCAACCCGGAGAAGACGCAGAGGCCGGCGATGAGCGGCTGCGCGCGCTGGTGAAGGTTGCGGTGCCACGCCTGGCGGAACACATCCCGGATTGATGCGTTTTGCCCTTTGACGTTCCTGGAAACCCGATGGAGCTAGCGGTCAACCTGCCAGGCCTGGTGGTGGTCTTCATGGTCGCGCTCGCCGTGAGCATGGCCCTGGTGCCGGCCATGATCCGTCTGGCGCCCCACATCGGCATGATCGACACGCCCGATGCGCGCAAGGTGCATGTGACGCCGATACCGCGCGCGGGGGGTATCGGCATCGTGTTGGGCGCGCTGCTGCCCATGGTGATCTGGCTGCCCTTCTCCGACACCATGACGAGCTATTACCTGGGCGCGCTGATCCTGCTCATCTTCGGCACCTGGGACGACATCGCCGAGCTGGGCCATTACGTGAAGTTCATCGGCCAGTTCGCCGCCGCCCTGCTGGTGGTGTATTACGGCGGTATCTATGTCGAATTCTTCCCCTTCATGGGCATGGAGCCGCTGTCGCCGGCCATCGGCAAGCCATTCACCGTGATCGCCCTGGTGGGCATGATCAACGCCATCAACCATTCCGATGGCCTGGACGGCCTGGCCGGTGGCGAATCACTGATGAGCCTGGCCGGCATCCTGTTCCTGGCCTCCTTGTGCGATGGTCTCGAGACCATGGTGATGGTGGTGGCGGTGATTGGTGGGGTATTCGGCTTCCTGCGCTTCAATTCCCATCCGGCACGCGTGTTCATGGGCGATGGCGGCAGCCAGTTCCTGGGGTTTTCCCTGGGGGTGCTGGCGGTGCTGCTCACCCAGCGCGACAACCCGGCCCTCAGCCCCATGCTGCCCCTGTTGTTGCTGGGGCTGCCCATCGCCGACATCCTGGTGGTGTTCTGGAAGCGCGCCCGGGCCGGCGGTAACTGGTTTCGGGCCACCCGCAACCATGTGCACCACCGCCTGCTGGAACTGGGCTTTCACCATTACGAATCGGTGACCGTTATCTACAGCATCCAGGCGGCGCTGGTGTTCGCGGCGGTGCTGCTGCCCTATGCGGCCGATGGTATCCTGCTGGCCCTGTACCTGGGCGTGTGTGTCCTGTTGTTCCAGCTGCTGCGCCGCGGTGAACGCAGCGGCTGGCGTGCCCATGCGGCCAACGATCCCGGCGTGGTGGTGCGCTTTCTGAACCGCTGCCGCCAAACCCCGGCGGCCGAATGCCTGCCCAACCAGTTGGTGGCGGCGGCCGTGTCTCTGTTCATGCTGGTGGGGGCCTTTGCGGTGCAGCGGGTGCCCGGCGACCTGGCCCTGATCGCGGCGGTGCTTGCTGGCGCCCTGTTGTTGCGCCTGGTGCTGGGTTTCCGGGTGTGGTTTCTGATGCTGCGGCTGCTGTTGTTCATGGCCATTGCGCTCATGGTGTTCCTGTTTAATAGTTATCCGCCGGCAGGGTTGCTGGGCCAGGCGCCGGTGCTGTACGTATTCTTTGGCATCCTGGGCTTGGCGATGATTGTTGCAGTGCGCATGGCGGGAGAAGAACGCTTCCGGGTGACACCGCTGGATTTCCTGGTAGTGCTGATCGTGCTGGCCCTGGCCCTGATGCCGGAGCATCTGCTGGATTCGGGTGTGGTGGGCATGGCGGTGCAGGCGATTCTGCGTGGTGGCCGTGCGGGGATTTTTGTAGGAGCGGGCTTTGGCCGCGAATGTTCGCGGGCAAAGCCCGCTCCTACAGGGGGCGCCGGCGGTGAATCCTTCGCAGGATGTCCGGCCCCGCCCCTTCGGTTTTATAGTTGATAATTTTTTTTACTGGAGTTCTGCAATGACAAAAAAAATTGCCCTGATTACCGGCGTGACCGGCCAGGACGGTGCCTACCTGGCGGAGTCGCTGCTCAAGAAAGGCTACGAGGTGCATGGCATCAAGCGCCGCGCTTCTTCCTTCAACACCGACCGCATCGACCACCTGTACAAGGATCCCCACGATAAGGGTCGCAAGTTTATCCTCCACTACGGTGACCTGACCGACGCCACCAACCTGATCCGCATCATCCAGGAAGTGCAGCCGGACGAGATCTACAACCTGGCGGCGCAGAGCCATGTGGCGGTGTCCTTCGAAACCCCGGAATACACCGCCAACTCCGATGCCATCGGTACCCTGCGCCTGCTGGAGGCCATCCGGATCCTGGGCCTGGAGAAGAAAACCCGTTTCTACCAGGCTTCCACCAGCGAGCTGTTCGGCAAGGTGCAGGAGATCCCTCAGAAGGAGACCACGCCCTTCTATCCGCGCAGCCCCTACGCGGCCGCCAAGCTGTATTCCTACTGGATCACGGTGAACTATCGCGAGGCCTATGGGATCTATGCCTGTAACGGCATCCTCTTCAACCATGAATCCCCGGTCCGCGGCGAGACCTTCGTGACCCGCAAGATCACCCGCGCCGTGGCGCGCATCAAGCTGGGGCTGCAGGACAAGATCTATCTCGGCAACCTGGACGCCAAGCGTGACTGGGGCCATGCCCGTGATTATGTCGAGGCTCAGTGGCTGATCCTGCAGCAGGACGAGCCCGAGGATTTCGTCATCGCCACCGGCAAGCAGTACTCGGTGCGCGACTTCGTCAACGCCGCCTTCAAGGAAGTGGGCGTGACGGTGCGCTGGGAAGGCACGGGTGTGGACGAGAAGGGTTATAACGCCGACAGCGGCGCCCTGCTGGTGGAGGTGGATACCCGTTATTTCCGGCCCACCGAGGTGGAAACCCTGCTGGGCGACCCCACCAAGGCCAAGGAAAAGCTGGGCTGGGTAGCCAAGACTTCGCTGGAGGACATGGTGGCCGAGATGGTGCGCGACGACCTGCGCATCGCCGAACGCGACGAGATGTGCAAGCGGGAGGGATTCCAGGTCTACAACTACAATGAATGATTTTTAGCCACGGAATCCACGGAAGGACACGGAAAAAATACTTGTCAATGACTGTTGCCCAGGGAGGGGTCCAGTATGCTGGAATTCGAGGATCTTACGTATCAGATACGTGCTTGTGTTTATGAAGTATACCGTTGCCTGGGGCATGGGTTTCTGGAAAAAGTGTATGAGAACGCCTTGTTGCTGGAGTTGAAATCCAAAGGTATACGGGCGATTTCACAAGTACCTCTGACAGTGCATTATAAGGGTGAGCTTGTGGGTGAGTATGTTGCAGATCTTGTGATTGAGGATAGGGTGCTGCTGGAACTGAAAGCGCAGAAGCAATTATCCGCAGGCAACGAGGCTCAGTTGTTGAATTATCTAAGAGCGGGACAATGGCGTGTTGGTATGCTGATTAATTTTGCGTACCCAAGAGCCAAAATTAAGCGCTTGATCGTGTAAGAGAAACATTAAAATGGTTTTTTCCGTGTCTTTCCGTGGATTCCGTGGCCAAAAATATGATCGATAAAAACGCAAAAATCTATATCGCTGGCCACCGTGGCCTGGTGGGCGGAGCCATTGTTCGGCAGTTGGAGAAGGCCGGTTACACCAATTTGCTCACCGCCACCAGCCGCGAGCTGGACCTGCGCGAGCAGGCCGCGGTGCGTGACTTCTTCGCCGCGCACAAGCCCGACTATGTGTTCCTGGCGGCGGCGAAGGTGGGTGGCATCCTGGCCAACGATACCTATCCGGCGGAATTCCTCTATGACAACCTGATGATGGAAGCCAACGTCATCGATGCGGCCTACCGCAACGGGGTGCAGAAGCTGCTGTTCCTGGGCAGTACCTGCATTTATCCGCGCATGGCGCCGCAGCCGCTGAAGGAGGAATACCTGCTCACCGGGCCGCTGGAATCCACCAATGAGTGGTATGCGGTGGCCAAGATCGCCGGCATCAAGCTGTGCCAGGCTTACCAGCGCCAGTATGGCGCGCGGTTCATTTCCGCCATGCCCACCAATCTCTACGGGCCGGGCGACAATTTCGACCTGGAGAAGTCCCACGTCATGCCGGCGCTGATCCGCAAGTTCCACGAGGCGAAGGTGAGTGGCGCGTCGACGGTGACGGTGTGGGGCAGTGGCAAGCCCCTGCGCGAGTTCCTGCACGTGGACGACTGCGCCGCCGCCTGCCTGTTCCTGATGGAGCGTTACGAGGACAACGAAATCGTCAATATCGGTTTTGGCTCCGATGTCAGCATCGCCGATCTGGCGGCCCTGGTGAAACAGGCGGTAGGATATGAGGGTGAAATCGTCTACGACAGCAGCAAGCCCGACGGTACGCCGCGCAAGCTGGTGGATACGGGGCGTATTATGGCACTGGGCTGGCAGCCGCGGATTGGGCTGGAGGAAGGGATACGGGATGCCTACGGGTGGTTCCTGGAGCACGTGGAGACCGCGCCCGGTGAGATGCTGCTGGCCGCGGGGCTGCTGTTCGGCTGCGGGGGCGCCGAGGAGCGCAAGGCCAAGTACCTGGAGCGTAGCAAGGCCTTCATCGCCGAGGAGGACTGGGACAAGGCGCGGGTCGAGATCCGCAATGTGCTGCAGATCGATCCCAAGACGGCCGAGGCACATTACCTGTTGGGCCAGGTGGAGGAGAAGCGCCAGGAGTGGCGGCGTGCCTACGGCGCCTATTCCAAGGCCGTGGAGTTGGACCCCGATAACCTCCCCGCACGCGAACGTCTTGCGCAGTTCTACATGCTGCAGGCCAATGCCCACCGCGGCCAGGATCAGCGCACGGAAGAGGCCAATGCCCTGGGCCAGGCCCAGAACGAGATCGATGAGATCCTCAAGCGTGATCCCAGTCATCCTGGTGCGCGCGCCCTGCAGGCCTCCATGCTCTCCCGCGAAGGCAAGACCCAGGAAGCCCTGGCGCTGGCCGAGGCCGTGGTGCGCGACGCGCCCGACCATACCGCCGCCGCGGGGCTTCTGGCCGCTTTATACGAACAGGCGGGCCGTACCGCCGACGCGGAAAAGGTGCTGGTGGAAGGCGCGGCCAAGTCCAGCGAGCCGCTGCCCCTGCAGCTGCACCTGGCCCAGCTCTATGCCCGCGACAAGCAGCCGGAAAAGGCGGAACAGGTCATGCGCGATGTCATCGCCGCCCGACCCGACGAGCTGCGGCATCGGATTTCCCTGGCGCAGTTCCTGTCAAACGCGACGCCGCGAAACAGGTCTACCAGGTTGTGATCGACCAGTTCAAGGATGAACCGCCGGGCCTGCAGGCGCGCAACCGACTGGCGGTGCACGCTGCCGCCGACGGTGACATGGAGCGGGCACGGCAGCTGACCGAGGCGGTACTGGTCGTGAACCCGAAGGACAACGACGCGCTGCTGTTCCGCGGCCGCATGTCCATGCAGGAAGGCGACCAGGATGCCGCCGTGGCGGACTTCCGTTCCGTGCTGCGTAACCAGCCCGAGTCGGTCGCGGTGCTGCACCTGCTGGCCGAGGCCCACCTGCGCAAGGGCGAGATGGAACTGGCGGCCAGCAACCTGCGCCGCGCCACCGAGGCCGCTCCGGGCAATGCCGACGCGCGGGTGAAGTATGCCCGCTTCCTGCTGGCGCGCCGTGATATACCCGGCGCCCTGGACCAGGTGGACCGGGCCCTGACCCTGGCACCGGAAAGTGCCGATGCCCGGGCCGCCAAGGCGGAGATCCTGGCGGCCAAGGGCGACCTGGGCGCGGTCAAGACCGAACTCGCCAAGCTCAAGCTGTCCGACCCGGACAACCCCGAGGCCTTCCTGCGCATGGCGCGGGTGCTGCTGGCGGAGCGGGACCTCGAGGGGGCCCGGGCCGAGGTCGATGCCGTGCTCACCAAGGATCCCAAGCATGTGTCGGCCCTGCTGGTGAAGACGGATATCCTGGCCGCGGCCCAGGACATGGAGGGCTTGCGTGCCACCATCGAGCAGCTCAAGGCGGCCGCCCCGGACAACCCGGAAGGTTATTTCCGCATGGGCCGCATGTTGCGCAGCCAGGGGGATGTGGAGGGCGCGCTGCGTGAATACGAGCGCGGCTATGCCCTGGCGCGGGATGCCGGCAAGCAGCTCATGCTGAACGAAATCATTACCACCCAGCTGGCCGCCGGCCAGGCCGACCAGGCCCTGGCGCGGCTGGAGGCCGTGTTGCGTGAAGAGCCCGATCATCCCACGGCACATGGTTTGCTGGGTAATGTTCAGGCGGCGCGCCAGGACTATGCCGCGGCGGAGGCCGCCTATGCCCGTCAGGTGGAACTGGCACCGAACCTGGCCGTCAATCATTCACGGCTGGCAGCGGTCCGTGGCATGCGCGGGGATGACGCCGGCGCCATGGCCACCATCCGCCAGGGGCTGGAAGTGGCTGGGGATGATGTCAGCCTGTTGGTCGGGCTGGCCTCCTTCCAGGAACGGCAAGGCGACATGGATGGTGCCATCGCCAGCTATGAGCGGGTGCTGAAGCAACAGGCCAACAATGCCGTGGCCACGAATAACCTCGCGGCCCTGCTGGCGGACCATCGCCAGGATCCGGCGAGTCTGGCTCGGGCACAGGAATTGGTAGCCAAGCTCAGCAACGTGGACCGCCCGGTATTCCAGGACACCATCGGCTGGGTGCATTACCGCAGTGGTGACTACGCCCGCGCAATCGAGGTGCTGGAGCCGGTGGTCGAGGCCGCGCCCGAGATGGCCGTGTTCCACTACCACCTGGGCATGGCCTACGCCGGGGCCGGAGACAAGGCCAAGGCGCGCACCCACCTGAGCCGGGCCCTGGAGCTGGGTAACTTCGCCGAAGAAGAACAGGCGCGGGAGGCCTTGGCCGGGCTTTGAGTTCAGGTATGCCTCGCCAATGAAGCGATCGTAGGAGCGGCCTCTGGCCGCGAACCGGGTGCCATATCGGTTCGCGGCCAGAGGCCGCTCCTACAGATTCAGGAATCTCTGATTTATTCGTCATTGCGAGGATGCCTTGACCCGAAGGGTAAGGTACACATGATGAAGCCCGAAGGGATTCTATGGGCCAGGAGCGACGCGGCAATCTCCAACCGATTGATTCTACGGT
>JAIVHA010000086.1 GCA_020201295.1 Lysobacteraceae bacterium
AGCGGGTCATCGAGCGGGTAGGCGGGCGCCAGGAGATCCCGGTGGACGTGCGCGTCATCTGCGCCACCCACAAGGACCTGCTGGCCATGAGCCGGGAGAAGGAATTCCGCGAGGATCTGTACTACCGCATCAGCGAGATCACGGTACGCATCCCCGCCCTGCGCGAACGCGAGGGGGATGTGTTGTTGCTGGCGCGGGTGTTCCTGGAGCAATCCAGCAAGCAGCACGGCAAGCAGATGCACCGCTTCAGTAAGGACGCCCTGGCCGCGCTGGAGGCCTACCCCTGGCCGGGCAATGTGCGCGAACTGGAAAACCGCGTGAAGCGCGCCGTGATCATGGCGGAGAACAAGCAGATCACCGCCGGCGACCTGGAGCTGGGCGGTACCGGCCACGACGAGCGCGCCTCCTTCAACCTGCGCGAGATCCGCGACCAGGCCGAACGCCAGGCCGTGGTGCGCGCCCTCGGTCACGTGGGCGGCAAGGTGTCCCAGGCCGCCGAGCTGCTCGGCGTCAGCCGCCCGACCATGTATGACCTGCTGAAGAAGTTCCACCTGAAGTAGGCGGCCCTTTCGCGGGCAGAGCCCGCTCCTACAGGAGGGGTTTTGCAACGATCGGGTAAAGTCTGTCCCGATTGATGCTACTGATGGAACGGCATCCGCCCCAGGTGGGCGCTGAAGTCAGCGGCATCCACGAACCCCACCAGCCGGTATTCCCGCCGTTCCTCCCCGCTCGGATCGAAGAACAGGATGGCCGGCGGGCCGATGATGCCGAAGTGGCGCATCAGCTCGCGATCCACGGCATCGTTGGCGGTAACGTCGGCCTTCAATAGCAAGGTGTTTTCCAGCTTTGCCTGCACCTGGGCATCACTGAAGGTGTAGCGTTCCAGCTTCTTGCAATCCACGCACCAGTCCGCATAGAAATCCAGCATCACCGGCCGGCCCTGGCGGCTGGCGTTGGCCACGGCGGTCTGTACATCCGCCAGGCTCTTGATGGTGGTGAAGGGGGCCTTGACCTCGACGCTGGCCGCCACGCCGCCACTGCTGCTCACCACCCCGCGCAGCGGCTGGGTGGCGTCGCTGCTGCCCGCGGCCGCGCCCACCAGCAGCAGGGCACCGTACACCAGCAGCGCCAGGCCGATGCCCTTCCAGAAGCGGCGCCAGCCGGTGGCGTCGGGGGGCATGCTGTCCAGCGCGCCCATGTAGATCGAAGTGACGATCAGCAGCAGGCCCCACAGCCCCAGGGCGATGGCGGCCGGCAGGATGCGTTCCAGCATCCACATGGCCACCGCCAGCAGCAGCACGCCGAACACGGCCTTGATGGTGTTCATCCAGTCGCCGGCGCGCGGCAGCAGCTTGCCTGTCCCGGTGCCGATGGCCAGCAGCGGCGCGCCCATGCCCATGCTCATGGCGAACAGGGCCAGGCCGCCCAGCACCGGGTCGCCACTCTGGCCGATGTAGATCAGCGCCCCGGCCAGGGGTGCCGCCACGCAGGGCCCCACGATCAGCGCCGATAGCAGGCCCATGATGGCCACGCCGATGAGGGTGCCGCTGCGCTGGCTGTTGCTCAGGCTCGCCAGCTTGCTTTGCATGGACTGCGGGATCTGCAGTTCATAGAAGCCGAACATGGACAGGGACAGCAGCACGAACACGGCGGCGAAGCTGCCCAGGATCCAGGGGTTCTGGAAGGCGGCCTGCAGGTTGGCGCCGAACAGGCCGGCCAGTACCCCGGCCACTGTATAGGTGAGCGCCATGGCCAGTACGTAGACCAGCGACAGCACGAAGGCGCGCCGGGTGGTGATGTGCTCGCCCTGTCCCACGATGATGGAGGACAGGATGGGGATCATGGGGAACACGCAGGGCGTGAAGGCCAGCAGCAGGCCGAAGCCGAAGAAGGTCAGGATGACCAGCAGCTTGTTCCCTTCGACGAGGCTGCGGGCGATACGGTCCTGCTCGCTCAGCGGGACATCGGTGACGGTTTCCGGCGGTGTGGTGGCGGCGGCCGCGGGTGGCGGCGGGGCGCTGCCGTCGCTGGCCGCCAGGCGCAGGGGCACGCTGCTGGTCTGGGGCGGGTAGCACACACCGAGATCAGCGCAGCCCTGGTAGCGCACGGTGGCGGTGGTATCGACGGGTGCGCTGCCGGTGGGTTGCAGCGGCACGGTCACCACCAGCGGTTCGCCGCCGCCATGGTAGACCTCCACGCGGCCGAAGAACTCGTCCTGCTTGACCTCGCCGGCCGGCAGCCTGGCCGTGCCGAAGCGGGCGCCGGCATCGGCGGGCAGTTCGAAGACGATCTTGTCGAGATACAGGTAGTAGCCCTTGGGGATGTCCCAGCGGGCCGTCAGGGTGCCGTCGGCCGCCAGGCTGGCCTGGAAGGGGAAGGCCTGTTCCGGGGGCAGCAGGTCCTCGCCGCCGCCGCCCAGGCCCAGGCGGTCGCCGAGCTTGCTCAGGGCCTGCAGGGCGCGGTTGGGGCTGCTGCTGGCGGGTGACGCGCTGGCCGGCTGCGGCAGGTCCAGCTCGCGGTTCTCCACCTGGGGCGGGTAGCAGACGCCGATGTCGGCACAGCCCTGGTGGTGGACGATCAGTTGCAGCCGGTCGGGGGCGCCGGCCTCGCGCACCAGGGGCACGGTGACCAGGAGGTCGCCGCGATAGGTTTCCATCGTGCCGAAGAACTCGTCCTCCTTGACCTTGCCGGCGGGCATGTCCGGGGTGCCGAGGCGGATGCCGGGGGTGCTGGATTCAAAGCGGATGCGCTCGCGGTACAGGTAGTAGCCGTCGGCCACCGTCCAGCGGGCGGTCAGGGTGTCGCCGCTGGCGCTCACCTCCAGGGCGAAGGCCTCTTCCGGCGGCAGCAGTTCCTCGCCGTGTCCGAACTGCGCCCACAGGGCGGGGGGGCAGAGGGCCAGCAGCCCGGCCAGCAGCCAGCTCTTCAGGGATCCCTGAGCAATTCTTTTTTCGTCTTTCCGGCGCATGCCGGAATCCAGAGGACTCTGGGACATGGATGCCGGCGTACGCCGGCATGACGGAGTAATCGGGATTTCCTTCATTTTAGTTGGAACCTGTGTTGTCCTGAATCCACTGGAGGTACCCCGCCAGCCCGCCTTCCAATGGGACTGCAAGCAGCTCCGGAAGTTCGTAGGGGTGCAGGGCCAGCAGGCGGGATTCCAGCCGTGAATACAAGGATTTGCGGGTCTTGATCAGCAGCAGGCACTCGCCATCGCGCTGCACCTCGCCCTGCCACTCATAGATAGACGTGACACCGGGGAGAATATTCACACAGGCGGCCAGGCGCTCCGTCACCAGGGCGGCGGCGATGCGCTCGCCGGTCTCCCGGTCGGGCACGGTGCTGAGTAGCAACTGGGCGGCATCGGTCATGGCGGTGAACATACCCGATGCCAGGATTCATGTGTAGGTCGATGTAGGTCGGACTTCAGTCCGACGGGGTTGGCGGTGTTCATGCTGGTTGTCGGACTGAAGTCCGACCTACAGGGTGGTTTCGGTGTACGGGGGTGGTTTGTAGGTCGAACTTCAGTCCGACAGCCTTGCCGGCTCCCAGCCCCTCCAGTAT
>JAIVHA010000232.1 GCA_020201295.1 Lysobacteraceae bacterium
GGGTAAAAAAGTTTGCCTTTCAAAACCGGACCGGAAATAGACAAACACAATATATAGTGTTTCTAATATTCCAGCCCAAGACACCCTTGGGTAGCCATATCGCCCTCTGCACAAGGGTAGCCCCCGCCGCGAGGGATCACAAACGGGGCCCTTGAAAGCCGCCCGGCCGGCCCAATCTAGGGGGTATCGCAACCGGACAAGAGGAGCACCACACCATGGCACTGCCCCATACCAACCCCTGGCGCCTGCTGGACCAACTGCAGCAGGACCTGAACCGACAGCTGAGCACGCGTGGAACCGAGGATGACGCCAACATCACGACCAGTGACTGGGCCCCGGCCGTGGACATCCAGGAACTGGAGGACCGCTACCTGATCCATGCCGATATCCCCGGCGTCGACCCCAAGGACATCGAGGTCCACATGGAAAATGGCATACTGACCATCAAGGGTGAACGCCACAGCGAGTCCAAGGAAGAACGTGAAGGCTACAAGCGCGTCGAGCGCTCCCGCGGCACCTTCTTCCGCCGTTTCAGCATGCCCGACACCGCCGATGCCACGAGCATCAGCGCCAAGTCGAAGAATGGCGTGCTGGAGGTCACGATTCCCAAGCAGGAAAAGGTGCAGCGGCGCAAGATCCAGGTGGAGGAATAGGCCCGTCCCCCGCATGGAATGGCACTGCCTGTGGGAGCGGCCTTGGCCGCGAATATTCCTGCAACCCCGGTTCGCGGCCAAGGCCGCTCCTACAGGTGTTTTCATCATGATCCGATGAAGAATGCCTAGCGCAAGGTTGTCCCGACATGCAGTACAAGGATTATTACAAAACCATGGGTGTAGCGAAGGACGCCACCCAGGATGAAATCAAGCGCGCCTACCGCAAGCTGGCGCGCAAGTATCACCCGGACGTCAGCAAGGAAGCCGATGCCGAGGCTCGCTTCAAGGAGGTCAACGAGGCCAACGAGGTCCTGAAGGACCCAGGCCGGCGCGCCGCCTATGACCAGCTTGGCAGTCAGTGGCGTGGCGGGCAGGATTTCACCCCGCCACCAGACTGGGCTACGGGATTCGAGTTCCGCGCCGAGAGCGGCGGCGAGCGCGACTTCAGCGAATTCTTCGAATCCCTGTTCGGTGGCCACAGTCCCTTCGGCGCCCAGGCCGGCTTCACGACGAGCCAACGGCGACGGGGTTTCCAACGCCAGGGCGAGGACCATCGCGCCAGGATCCGTATTTCCCTGGAAGACTCCTTCCAGGGTGCCCAGCGCACCATCCACCTGCAGGCCCCGCAGGTGGATGCCCAAGGCCACGTGGGGGTTTCACCCCACACCCTCACGGTACGTATCCCCAAGGGGATCATCGCAGGCCAGCAGATCCGCCTGGCGGGTCAGGGCGGGGCGGGCCAGGCAGGCGGCCAGCCGGGGGATCTCTACCTCGACGTGGAGTTCGAACCCCATCCCCGTTTACGCCCCGAGGGGCGCAACCTGCACCAGGACCTGCCCGTCACCCCCTGGGAGGCGGCCCTCGGTGACAAGGTCAAGGTACCTACCCTCGGCGGCCCGGTGGAGCTCAGGATAACGCACCTGGGACTCACTGGCCGAGGGCTGGAGTCACCTGCGCGAGCGCGCTTCCCAGGCCCTGACCCGGTTCCACCCCGGCTACCGCGACGGCGGCCTGGAGACCGCCGATGAACAGTTCCTGCGCCATAGCGCCCGTTGGGGACTACTGGCCGCGGAGGTACAGGAAACCAGCGACAGCGTGCATATCAAACTGGAAGCACCGGGCATGAGCGCCGATGGCTTCGATATCCAGGTCCACAATGGCAACGTGGCCGTGATCCGAGGCGAAAAGCAGGTGCGGCACGAACAGAAGGAAGGGCGCTACCACATCATGGAATGCGCCTACGGTCAGTTCGAACGTGCCATCCCCCTGCCCACGGAGGTGGACGAAGCCGGTGCCCGGGCCCGTTACCGCGACGGGGTACTGCACCTCAGCCTGCCCAAGAGTCCCTCCGCCGTGGCACGCCGCATCGAGGTAAACGGAGACTGATTCCGGGTTGGCCGGAAAATTGCCTTAATATTTAATTTGTTAATATTGAATAGTATTTTTTGATAGCAGCCCAAATAGTTGACTATTTTAGTAGGATTTTATATATTAGCAACCGTTAATAGATAATCTGCCAACGGAGGCACAGCTATGAGCGGACTGATTGCAAACTTCCCCCATGATGGCGTGGTCACGGTAAACCGCGTCATTCTGAAGCCTGACTACACCGTGGACGACTTGCAGGAGCGCGTCGCCATCCTCTGCGAGAACGTCAAGACCTATCACTCGGAAACCGGTTTCGTGGGCGGCTTCGTCTGCCTGAACAAGGGTAATGTTTCCAACGAGGGCTCCAGCATCGGCCAGGCCGTGGAGGAATGAAAAATTCCCGCACAGGGAAACGGAAACGGGGCCACAAGGCCCCGTTTTTTGTTCCTGATCGTTGCCCGCGATCACTCCTGGATTCGGTTCACTTCCACCTTTTGTATCAGGGGATAGACCGCGGGACCAAACTGGTTGTAGACGGCGACATCCGCCGCATCACGGCCATAGCCTATGGCCACGTAGCCACCCCTCAGTTCGGTCTGCGTAGCATCGAAGGTATACCAGCGCCCTCCCAGATAGGCCTCGAACCAGGCATGCATGTCGATGGGCTCCAGTCCATGCAGGTACCCCACCACCATTCGCGCCGGGATCGTCAGACCGCGGCACAGGGCGATACCCAGGTGGGCAAGATCACGGCATACGCCTGATTGTCTCAGGTTGACCTCCACCGCGGAAACGGGGATGTCACTACTGCCCGGCGCGAAGCGGATCCGCTCGCGCAACCAGGTTTCGATGGCGGCCACCTGGTCGTAACCCAGGAGCTGTCCCGCGGTGATTTCGGCCGCCATCATGCCAAAGCGGTCCGACTCGCAGTAGCGGCTCGGCAACAGGTAGCGCAGCACCTCGTCGGGCAGGAACTGGACCTCGATAAAGGGCGCCCCCGGGGCACGATCCACCTCGTCCGCGGTCATCACCTCGGCGGCGGTATGCACCGCAAAGGGTCCCGGCGGAGCGATCAGACGCTGACAGAGGTTGCCATAGCCATCCGTGAACTCGAACACCGGCACATTGGGAACGATCTTGTACTCCTCGCGCGCAATCCACTGGTGCGCTCCACTGCGCGGCCGCAGCATCAACACAAAGGGCGTATGCACTTCAATATTGAATGCCAGATCATAACTGGTGTTTAACCACATAACGAAAGACCGGTATGACGGGTTGATCAGATATCCCCTGGCACAAGTCTAGCAGAGCCCCTCTCCGGAGGCGCTTTTTTGTGAATACAGGGGACAGCCTTACCCCATCATTGCAAAATCTCCCCCGTAGGAACGGCGCGAGCCGCGAATGTTCGCGGCTCGCGCCGCTCCTACAGTGCCCGGGCCGAACCGCACTTCCGGTGCATTCCAGGCGCACGGTTCAAGACCAGCGCTCGAAGGACCCGTACAGGGATTTCATGCTTCGTGCCACGGAATGTATCGCAACAATCGGGTTACGTCTGTCCCCCATGTGGGCCGATCACTTACCGCCGACGCCCTTGGCGATGCGGTCGCCGATGTCCTTGTCGATATTGCCCCAGTACTCGAGGGCGCGTTTCAACACGGGCTCGGAAACCCCTGCCTTGAGGTGGCCGACGACGTTGGATACCAGCCGCGCGCGTGCATCATCGTCCATCACCTCGCGTACCAGCGTGCCGGGCTGGCCGAAATCGTCGTCGTCCTTGCGCAGGGTGTAGGCGGCGCGGACCATGTCCCCATCGGCCGCCCAGGTCTCCACGGCAGGGTAGCGCTTGCCGTCGGCCTGCGGACCACCCTTGGAGTTCGGTGCGTACACGGGGTCGGACACGTTCTGCACGCGCATCGCCCCGTCCTTGCTGTAGCTGTGCACGGGGCACTTGGGCATATTGACCGGGATCTGCTTGTAGTTGGCGCCGATGCGGGCACGATGGGCGTCCGCGTAGGCAAAGATACGGCCCAGCAGCATCTTGTCGGGACTCACGCCGATACCGGGCACGAGATTATTGGGCTCGAAGGCGGCCTGCTCGATCTCGGTATGGTTGTCGGTGGGGTTACGGTTCAGGGTCAACTTGCCCACCTCGATCAAGGGGTAGTCACCATGCGGCCACACCTTGGTGAGGTCGAAGGGATTGAACCGATAGGTCTCCGCGTCGGCGAAGGGCATGATCTGCACGTGCAGGGTCCAGCTGGGGTGATCACCGCGCTGGATCGCATTGAACAGGTCGCGCACATGATAATCGCCGTCGGCGCCGGCCAGATGGTCGGCCTCCTCCTGGGTCAGAAACTCGATACCCTGGTCGGTCTTGAAATGATATTTCACCCAGAACTTCATGCCATTGGCGTTCACCCACATGTAGGTATGGCTGCCATAGCCATTCATGTTCCGCCAGGTCTTCGGGATGCCGCGATCCCCCATGAGCCAGGTCACCTGGTGCGCCGACTCCGGCGACAGGGTCCAGAAGTCCCATTGCATATCGTGGTCGCGGAGGTTGGAGTCCGCGCGCCGTTTCTGGGAACGTATGAAGTGCTGGAACTTCATGGGGTCGCGTATAAAGAACACCGGCGTGTTGTTACCGACCAGGTCGTAGTTCCCTTCGGTGGTATAGAACTTCAGCGCGAACCCGCGTGGATCGCGCCAGGTATCGGGGCTGCCGCGCTCGCCGGCGACGGTGGAAAATCGCGCCAGCACCTCGGTCTTGGTACTCGGCTGGAAAACCGCCGCCTTGGTGTAGCGGCTGACGTCCTTGGTGACCTTGAAATGCCCGAAGGCACCACTACCCTTGGCGTGCGGCTGGCGTTCCGGGATCCGCTCCCGGTTGAACTGTGCCATCTGCTCGATCAGGTAGTGATCCTGCAGGAGTATCGGGCCATCAGGACCGATGGTCAGGGAATGTTCATCGCTGGATACCGGTATCCCGGCATCGGTGGTCGTGGGCTTATTGCCTTTGCTCGCCATCGTCTATCCTCCATTGGTTTCTTTCTTCCATAGGAACCCACCCCGCTCCATCGCGGCTCACCCCTGGATCCAGTTTAGACTAAATCCAGATACAAAGTTCCGGAGGCGGGATAAAAGCACGGAGTGCGTTGAACTCCTGCAGGGCGGCCCGAAGAGCGAGCGAAGCGAGTAATCCATAAAATCAAATACCTGGATGCCCGCCTCGGCAATTGCTCCATGCATTGCTCTCGACAATTGCTCCTGCATTGTTCTACCTTCGCCCATCCTTGGGCTCGTACCTCCTGCATCCATGCAGTCGTACGCGGGCAAGACGAATGATTTTGGACTTCCCTGGCACGGAAAATTTTCCGACCGCAGCTCGGCAAACCATTGGTTTTAGAACCGTGCATCTGGCCCGGTGCGCTGGCCAAGTGGCAAGTTTGTAGGAATTTGCTTACACGAGCTCCCGGAGCCACCCTACATACCACCCCGGGGTCACGGCCTATAATTTCACCTCAAGTGCTGGGGGAAGCACCGTGTCTTGGTCTACAGGGGGGTGCCGCAAGGCAAACTGGAGGACCAGGGTAACAAAAACAATGATAAACCATAAGGAAGGCGGGCAAGGGATGCCTACCAGGCAACCGGATCAGCCTTCACACGCAATGCTACGGCCCTTCCGGGCCGTTTTTCTTTTTGGGGTACAATGCCCCGATGTCCGCACCCCCTGCCGAGCTCCACCCCTACGA
>JAIVHA010000087.1:0-5170 GCA_020201295.1 Lysobacteraceae bacterium
CACATGATGAAGCCCGAAGGGATTCTATGGGCCAGAAGTGACGCGGCAATCTCCAACTGACTGATTTCATGGTAGGAGATTGCCGCGCTTCGCTCGCAATGACGTTAAGTCAGTGCCATTCCAGTATGAAATGATTTCTTGGCGCCCTTGGCGTCTTGGCGGTTCAAAGCTTTTTCTTGGTGTCCTGGCGGTTCAAAACAGTTGTTAGCGCCTTGGCGGTAATGCAAATAAATCAGGTTAAGAAGATTCATGGCGAAGCGTGACTATTACGAAGTTCTGGGCGTGGCGAAGAATGCCAGCGAGGCGGAGCTGAAGAAGGCCTACCGCCGGGCGGCCCAGAAATTTCATCCGGATCGCAATCCCGACGACAAGGAAGCCGAGGTGAAATTCAAGGAGGCCAAGGAGGCCTACGAGGTGCTCACCGATGCGCGCAAGCGCGCCGCTTATGACCAGTTCGGCCATGCCGGGGTGGATCCCTCCATGGGCGGTGGCCCGGGTGGCGGTGGTTTCGGAGCGGGTGCCGCCGGCGCCAGCTTCAGTGACATCTTCGGAGACGTGTTCGGCGACATCTTCGGTGGCGGTGGCGGTGGCGCGCGCGGCGCCAACCGGGTCTATCGTGGCGCCGACCTGCGCTACAACCTGGAATTGAGCCTGGAGGATGCCGTGCGCGGCACCACGGTGAAGATCCGGGTGCCGACCATGGTGAAGTGCGAGACCTGTGGTGGCAGCGGCGCGAAGGAAGGCTCCAAGCCCGTCACCTGTACCACCTGCGGCGGTCACGGCCAGGTGCGCATGCAGCAGGGCTTCTTCTCGATCCAGCAGACCTGCCCCAACTGTCGTGGCGCCGGCACCATCATTGCCGATCCCTGCGGCACCTGTCATGGCCAGGGGCGTGTAAAGGAATCCAAGACCCTGTCCGTGAAGGTGCCGCCGGGCGTCGACACCGGTGACCGCATCCGCCTGGCCGGCGAAGGGGAGGCCGGCGAAAACGGCGGCCCATCCGGGGACCTGTATGTGCAGATCCGGGTCAAGGAACATCCCATCTTTGCGCGCCAGGAACAGGACCTGTATTGCGAGGTGCCCATCAGCTTTACCACTGCCGCCCTGGGCGGCGAGCTGGAGGTGCCCACCCTCGACGGCCGGGTCAAGCTCAAGATCCCCGAGGAGACCCAGACCGGCAAGCTGTTTCGCCTGCGCGGCAAGGGTGTGTCCCCGGTGCGCGGCGGCCCTACCGGAGACCTGCTGTGCCGGGTATTGGTGGAAACCCCGGCCAACCTCAATCCCGAACAGAAGGAATTGCTGCGCAACTTCGAACAGACCCTGCATGAGGGTGGTTCCCGTCATCGTCCCCAGGAGTCCTCCTGGCTGGATGGGGTGAAGAAGTTCTTTGAAGGGATGAAGTTCTAAAAGCGCGCGGTGCCATTCCGCCATGCGGTTCGCGGGCGGAGCCCGCTCCCACGGGTGCCGGCCCGACCTCCCGTAGGAGCGGCCTTGACCGCGAACTGACGCAAGCCGGTGGCAACGGGCCTGGCGCCGACCGATGCGAACCCGACCCCGCCATGCGGTTCGCGGGCGGAGCCCGCTCCTACGGGTGCCGGCCTGACCTCCCGTAGGAGCGGCCTTGGCCGCGAATCGGCTGAGCGGTCAGGTGTGACCCCGGCTGTGATACCCTTCCGCATCCGCAATCCTGTCCATGGACCCTGTCATGACCCGAATCGCCATCACCGGAGCCGCCGGCCGCATGGGCCGCCACCTGATCGAGGCCTGTCACGCCCACGAGGATTTACAGGTGAGCGTGGCCCTCGAGCATCCGCAAAGCTCCTTGCTGGGCAGTGATGCCGGGGAGCTGGCAGGGGTCGGCAAGCTGGGGGTGATCCTCGGCGCCGATCTCGAGGCGGTCCGGGACGATTTCGATGTGCTCATCGACTTCACCCGCCCCGAGGTAACCCTGGCCAACCTGGCCAGCTGCCGTGCGGCGGGGCGCGCCATGGTGATTGGCACCACCGGCTTCAGCGCGGAGCAGAAAGGGCGGATCGCGGCCGCGGCCGCGGACATCCCCGTGGTTTTTGCCCCCAACATGAGCGTCGGCGTGAACCTGTGCCTCAAGCTGCTGGACGAAGCCGGCACCATCGGTTTCGAGACCATCCGTGCCGGCGACATCGTCGGCGACCACACGGTACTGTTCGCCGGTACCGGCGAGCGGGTGGAGATCATCCACAAGGCCTCCAGCCGCATGACCTTCGCCCGCGGTGCCGCCCGTGCCGCCGCCTGGTTGCGAGAGCGCCCCGCCGCTTTGTACGACATGCAGGATGTGCTGGGAATAAAGGGCTAAAACGCTGTTTTCCCGGTATTCTTGCCCGGTTTTGCCGTCGGGTCGCGTAGACAGTGCGCGCCGCTTGCGCTAGAATGCCGTTCCAACATGGCGCACCGTTCTGGTGTCCACACCCAAATCCAGGCGGGAAGTCCAAAAGGCTTCCCGCTTTGCACATCTAGCTGTGGAGGTTCCCTTGAGGAAAGCGGCCCTGTTGGCCCTCGGAGACGGCAGCCTGTTTCGAGGCGAGTCGATCGGGATGGACGGACAGACCACCGGCGAGGTGGTGTTCAATACCGCCCTTACCGGTTACCAGGAAATCCTCACCGATCCTTCCTATTCCCGCCAGATCGTCACCCTGACCTACCCGCACATCGGCAATACCGGGGTCAATGTGGAGGATGCCGAGTCGTCCCACGTACAGGCCGCCGGCCTGGTGGTACGCGATGTCCCCTATCTCGCCAGCAGCTGGCGCTCCGAGGGTGACCTGGAAAGCTACCTGCGCGAACACAGGATCGTCGGTATCGCCGGTATCGACACTCGGCGCCTGACGCGCATCCTGCGCGAGAAGGGCGCCCAGGGCGGCTGCATCATGGCCGGTGATGAGCTGGACGAGGAAGCCGCCGTCGCGGCGGCGCGCGCCTTCCCCGGCCTGAAGGGCCTGGACCTGGCCAGGGAAGTGACCACCCACGAACCCTACGAATGGGCCCAGGGCAGCTGGACCCTGGCCGGCGGCCTGCCCGAGGCCCCCCATCCGGTGGCGGAGAAACTGCCCTATCACGTGGTGGCCTACGACTACGGCGTGAAGCGCAACATCCTGCGCATGCTGGTGGATCGCGGCTGCCGCCTGACCGTGGTGCCGGCCCGGACGCCTGCCGAGGAGGTGCGCAAGCTAATGCCCGATGGCCTGTTCCTGTCCAACGGTCCGGGCGACCCGGAACCCTGTGACTATGCCATCAGGGCCATTCAGGAGCTGCTCGGCGACGGCATCCCCACCTTCGGCATCTGCCTGGGCCACCAGTTGCTGGGTCTGGCCAGTGGCGCGCGCACGGTGAAGATGAAGTTCGGCCACCATGGCGCCAACCACCCGGTGCAGGACCTCGACACCGGCATGGTCATGATCACCAGCCAGAACCATGGTTTCGCCGTGGACGAGCAGACCCTGCCGACGAACCTGCGCGCCACCCATCGATCCCTGTTCGATGGCACGCTGCAGGGCATGGAACGCACCGACGTGCCGGCCTTCAGTTTCCAGGGACACCCCGAGGCGAGTCCCGGCCCCCATGACGTGGCGCCGCTGTTCGACCGCTTCGTAGAAATGATCAAAGCCAGGTAAAAATGCCAAAACGCACCGACATCAGCAGTATCCTCATCATCGGCGCCGGGCCCATCGTCATCGGCCAGGCCTGCGAGTTCGATTATTCCGGGGCCCAGGCCTGCAAGGCGCTCAAGGAGGAGGGCTACCGGGTCATCCTGGTGAACTCCAATCCGGCCACCATCATGACCGACCCGGAGATGGCCGATGCCACCTACATCGAGCCCATCAACTGGAAGACGGTGGCCCGTATCATCGAACTGGAGCGGCCCGATGTGCTGCTGCCCACCATGGGCGGTCAGACGGCGCTGAACTGTGCCCTGGACCTGGACCGCGAGGGCGTGCTGGAACAATTCGGCGTGGAGATGATCGGCGCCAAGCGCGAGGCCATCGACAAGGCGGAAGACCGTGACAAATTCCGCATCGCCATGCGCAAGATCGGCCTGGACATGCCGCGTTCCGCCATTGCCCACAGCATGGAAGAGGCGCTGCAGGTGCAGGCGCAGATCGGCTTCCCCACCATCATCCGCCCGTCCTTCACCATGGGTGGCAGTGGGGGTGGTATCGCCTACAACAAGGAAGAGTTCGTCGAGATCTGCGAGCGCGGCCTGGACCTGTCGCCCACCAATGAGCTGCTGATCGAGGAATCGGCGCTCGGCTGGAAAGAGTATGAAATGGAGGTGGTGCGCGACCGGAAGGACAACTGCATCATCATCTGCTCCATCGAGAACTTCGATCCCATGGGTGTGCATACCGGTGACTCCATCACCGTCGCGCCGGCCCAGACCCTGACGGACAAGGAATACCAGATCATGCGCGACGCCTCCCTGGCGGTGCTGCGCGAGATCGGCGTGGAGACCGGCGGCTCCAACGTCCAGTTCGCCATCAATCCCGAGAACGGCCGCATGATCATCATCGAGATGAATCCGCGCGTGTCGCGTTCCTCGGCGCTGGCCTCCAAGGCGACCGGTTTCCCCATTGCCAAGGTGGCGGCCAAGCTGGCCGTCGGCTACACCCTGGACGAGCTCCAGAACGAGATCACCGGTGGCGCCACCCCGGCCTCCTTCGAGCCGTCCATCGACTATGTGGTCACCAAGATCCCGCGCTTCACCTTCGAGAAGTTTCCGCGTGCCAACGACCGCCTGACCACGCAGATGAAATCGGTGGGCGAGGTCATGGCCATCGGTCGCACCTTCCAGGAGTCGCTGCAAAAGGCCCTGCGTGGCCTGGAGACGGGCATCGACGGCCTGGACGAGATCCTCGATCTTTCGCGCGACGATGCCAAGGATGTGCTGCGTCGCGAGTTGCGTGCCCCCGGCGCCGACCGTATCCGCTACCTGGCCGATGCCTTCCGCTTCGGCTGGTCGCTGCAGAAGATCCACGAAACCAGCTACATCGATCCCTGGTTCCTGATGCAGATCCAGGAACTCATGGAGCTGGAGGCGAAGGTGCGCGAATGGGGCGTCGACGTCCTCGACCGGGATCGCCTCTACCTGCTCAAGCGCAAGGGTTTTTCCGACCGGCGCCTGGCCAGGCTGCTGGAT
>JAIVHA010000087.1:5201-8714 GCA_020201295.1 Lysobacteraceae bacterium
CCGCTGACCCTGGAAGATGTCCTGGAAGTGGTCGAGAAGGAAAAACCCAAGGGCGTGATCGTGCAGTATGGCGGCCAGACTCCGCTGAAGCTGGCGCGCGCCCTGGAGGCGGCGGGCGTGCCCATCATCGGCACCTCGCCCGATTCCATCGACCTGGCCGAGGACCGCGAACGTTTCCAGCAGCTGATCAACAAGCTCGGGCTGCGCCAGCCGCCCAACCGCACGGCCCGCACCGCCGACCAGGCGATGGCGCTGGCCAACGAGATCGGTTACCCGCTGGTGGTGCGTCCGTCCTATGTGCTGGGCGGTCGTGCCATGGAGATCGTACGCAGTGAGGAGGACCTGATGCGCTACATGCGCGAGGCGGTGAGTGTCTCCAATGACTCTCCCGTACTGCTGGACCGCTTCCTGGACGACGCCGTGGAAGTGGACGTGGATGCCATCTGCGACGGCAAGGATGTGCTCATCGGCGGCATCATGGAGCATATCGAGCAGGCCGGCGTGCACTCCGGTGATTCTGCCTGTTCACTGCCGCCCTATACCCTCGGCAAGGAAATGCAGGATCGTCTGCGCGAGCAGATGACGGCCATGGCCCACGAGCTCAAGGTGGTGGGTCTCATGAACGCCCAGTTCGCCATCCAGGGCGAGGACATCTATGTGCTGGAAGTGAATCCGCGCGCTTCCCGGACCGTACCCTTCGTGTCCAAGGCGACCGGGCGCCCCCTGGCCAAGATCGCCGCGCGCTGCATGGCGGGCCGCAGCCTGGTGGAACAGGGCGTGACGGAGGAGCTCATTCCTCGCTATTATTCCGTCAAGGAAGCCGTGTTCCCCTTTGTGAAGTTCCCGGGTGTGGACCCGATCCTGGGCCCGGAAATGAAGTCCACCGGCGAGGTCATGGGCGTGGGGCGCAATTTCGCCGAGGCCTTTGCCAAGGCCCAGGTAGGTGGCGGCGAACGCCTGCCACGTAGCGGCCGGGTGTTCATCAGCGTGCGCGAGGTGGATCGTCCCGGGGCCCTGAAACTGGCCCAGGACCTGACGGACCAGGGCTTCCAAGTGGTGGCTACCAGTGGTACCGGAGGGGTGATCCGTGCGGCGGGCATCGACTGCCAGATCGTCAACAAGGTCACCGAAGGGCGGCCGCACATCGTGGACATGATCAAGAACGACCAGATCAATCTGATCATCAATACCACCGAAGGCAAGCAGGCCCTGGCGGATTCCTTTACCATCCGGGGCGCCGCCCTGCAACACAAGGTCAGTTACAGCACTACCATGGCCCATGCCAGCGCCACCTGCATGGCACTGCGCTACCTGGACGTCGACACCGTGAATCGCTTGCAGGATCTACACAAGGAGCCCATGCAATGAGCAAAGTTCCTTTGACCGTGCGCGGAGCCGAGAAGCTCCGTACGGAATTACAACGCCTTAAAACCGTCGATCGCCCCAAGGTCATCGAGGCCATCGCCGAGGCGCGTGCCCATGGTGATCTCAAGGAAAATGCGGAATACCACGCTGCCCGTGAGCAGCAGAGCTTCATCGAGGGCCGCATCAAGGAGATCGATGGCAAGCTCTCCAATGCCCAGATCATCGACCTGTCCACCGTGGATGCCGGCGGCAAGGTGATTTTCGGTGCCACCGTCGAGTTGATGGACGAGGATACCGAGGAAGAGATTACCTACCAGATCGTCGGCGAGGACGAAGCGGACATCAAGGCCGGGCTGATCTCGGTGAATTCGCCCATTGCCCGTGCCCTGATCGGCAAGATGGAGGGGGACCTGGTGCAGGTGCAGGTGCCCGGCGGTGCCAAGAACTTCGAAATCATCGCGGTGCGCTACGAGTAGCGTGTGAGTCCTTCCATTCCGGTCGGCGAACGTATCCTGCTCACCCTCTGGGTGGGCAGCCTGTGGGCCATCGGTTTCATTGCCGCCCCCATCCTCTTTGCCGTCCTCGAGGACCGCACCCTGGCCGGCACCCTGGCCGGCGAGATGTTCCGTGCCCTGGCCTGGCTGGGCCTGGTGTGTGGCAGCTTGCTGTTGCTGTTCCACAAGCTGAGCCGCGGACGCCCGGCCTGGCGCCTGTGGGTTCTGGCGGGGATGTTGCTGGTCATCCTGGTCGACCGGCTGTGGCTGGCGCCCATGATCGCCGACCTGCGCGCCACGGGTCTGAGCGGTAGCGCCGAGTTCGCGCGCCTGCACGGTGTTGCCTCGACCCTGTATCTCCTCAACAGCCTGGCCGGCCTGGCTCTGGTGGCCTTTGGGCCTCCAGGGGCGCGGAGTGCCTGAACCCCTGTAGGAGCGGCCTCCGGCCGCGAACGGGGTAGTGCCTCTACCGGTTCGCGGCCGGAGGCCGCTCATACAGGGGGGGTAGTGCGATCTCTCCGGTTGGGTCAATGCCGCCCACGCCACTGCTGGTAGTCGGGCTGCTCCCGGTAGTCCCCGCTGAGCACATACTCCAGCACCGACCGCAGCCGGAAGAACTGGGTGACGGAGTCCACCCGGATGATCTCCCGGCCCTGCTCGTCGAAGAACAGCAGGGTCGGCGCGTAGAACAATCCCAGTTCCGTTGCCCAGGCGCCATCGGTGGTGCGTTCCCCGCCCGGTGTGATCACGGGTGTGTTCCCCCACAGGTCGAGTTGCACCGTGTCCATACGCCGCAGTTGCTCGCGGATGGCGGCCTGTTCCAGTGGGCCAGTGTGCAGGATGTCGCAGGCGTGGCAGTCGCCCTGCTCGAAGAACACCACCAGGGGGCGGCTGGCGGGCCAGCGGCTGCGATCGAGCATATGGGGTGGCGTGGCGAAGAAGTCCTGGTGATTCAGGCCGCCGGCCTCGAACACCAGGGGCACCTCGGCGCGGGCCAGGTAGCTGCGGAAGTCCTCCTGCCGGTAATGGCCGTCGGCCACGTATTCCAGCGCGGCGCGAAAGGTGTAGGGCGGGTAGTAGCCCGGCAGGCGCAGGACCTCCCGGCCCTGCGTGTCCAGGAACAGCAGGGTGGGGGTGAACACCGTGCCCAACTCGCTGGAAAAGCTGCGTTCGGTCCATTCACGGCCTTCCAGGTCCGTGACGCCGCGATCACCATGGATGTCGATGCCCAGGACATCGAAATGTTCGCGGGTGTAGCCGCGGATGTCCGCCTTGCCGAAATTGCGTTCCAGCAGCGCCTTGCAGTAGGCGCAGTATTTCTGGCCGAAGTACAGGATCAGTCCCTGCTTGCCCGCCCGCGCGGCATCCTGCAGATCCTCTTGCAGGTCGAGGAAGCTGAGCTTGAACCAGTCGGGGTGGGTGAGGGGTTCGTCGAGGGGGCGGTCGTCGAAATTCAGGTCCGGGCCCTGGTCGGCCTGGACACCCTGGGCCAAGAGCAGCAGGCTGAGCAGGACGACGGACAGCAGTCGAATTGTAAGCGCTTAACGAACAACAGGCTTGTTCAGCCGATCCTGATCTGATCCGCGTCGAGGTTGCCGGGCAACAGTGCCTCGATGGCCTCAAGGGTTTCCGCCTTCGGCAGTTCTGTGAACAG
>JAIVHA010000233.1 GCA_020201295.1 Lysobacteraceae bacterium
CACCCGCGATCAGCACATTCTCCGGACTCGCACCCGCCGCCGCCACGCCCATGACCAGGCTGGCGGTGGAGACGATGCCATCGTTCGCACCCAGCACGGCCGCGCGGAGCCATCCGGTGCGATGCGTCCTGTGTCGTTCCTTGTGTCTCATGGTCACTACTCCGGACTCACTCGGAACAGGGGATTATGCGCCACTTGCCAACCATCCATCCTCTTTGAGTGCCGTGTTGCGGCTTGCAAGGTAGTAGCCCACCTCCCCCGCTGCCTTGTTGCGATACATCTGCCAGCCTTCCGGCAGCGCGGGCTCGCCCAGTTCGCGTTCCGCCTCGAGGTAGATCCAGGCGCGAGGAGCGAGCCAGCCGTGACTGGCGAGGCGTTCGCAGCAGGGTTGCAACAGGCCCTGATGAAAGGGTGGGTCGAGGAAGACGATATCGTAGGGTTCGGCGGGGCCGCCAAGGTATTGCAGGGCGTCGGCCTGCAATACTTCCACACCACTGGCGTGCAGGGTGGCGCAGTGCTCTCGCAGCAGGCGCACCACGGCAGGGGCGGTATCCAGCATCACCACCTTGCTTGCGCCACGCGAGGCGGCTTCCAGGCCGAGGGCGCCACTGCCGGCGAACAGATCCAGACAGCGGGAGCCGGGCAGGTGTGGCGCCAGCCAGTTGAACAGGGTTTCGCGGATGCGGTCGCCGGTGGGACGCAGTCCGGGCAGGTCGGCGAAGGCGAGTTTGCGGCCACGCCATTCGCCGCCGATGATGCGCAGCTGGTTGCGCGGGCCGCGCGCCATGATCTAGTCCGCGCCGCCCACCACCACCGTGACCATACGTTCGGGATCGACGCGGCGCTGAAAGGCTTCCCGGATCTGTTCGACGGTGACGGCCTCGACGCGCTCATTGAAGCGATCCAGGTAATCCAGCGGCAGGCCATAGAAGCCGATCATGGCAATGTATTCGACGATCTTGCGGTTGCTGTCGATGCGCAGCGGAAAGCCGCCGGTAATGTTGCGCTTGGCGGCAATCAACTCGGCTTGCGTGGGACCTTCTTCACGGAAGTTCACCAGGGTGTCACGCAGCACCTGCAAGGCCTCGTCCACCTGTTCGTTGCGGGTCTGTAGGCCGAGCTGGAAGGGGCCGCGCCTGGCCATGGGCAGGAAGTAGCTGTAGGCGCTGTAGGACAGGCCGCGTTTTTCCCGCACCTCTTCGCTGATGCGCGACACCAGGCCGGAGCCACCGAGCACATGGTTGCCCACGTAGAGTGTGAAGTAGTCGGGATCGGTGCGGCTCGTGCCGGGCACGCCCATCAACACGTGGCTCTGACTGGCGCTCATACGGACACGCTCGACGATCGGGGCCTCCAGGTCCGCGACTTGCGGCAGGGCCTGGGCCGGCTCGCCCGGCGCCAGGCCGGCCGTGAGCTGGTCGACCAGGTGCTCCGCCCGGACGCGGTCCACATTCCCCACTACCGCGATCACGGTGTTGCGCGCCACGTAGTGACGTTCGTAGAAGGCACGCAGGTCCGTCGCGCGCAGGCGGCGCACGCTCTCGGCCGTCCCGTCCTTGGGCGAGGCATAGGGGTGATCGCCATAGAGGGCATCGAAGAAGGCGCGCTCGGCCACATCACCGGGGCGCTGTTCCTGGTACTGCAGGCCTACCAGCATGCGCTGGCGTTCACGCTCCACATCCGCCTGCGCGAAACGCGGCTGGGTGAGCACCTGGCCGAACAGGTCCAGGGCTGGATCGAGCAGGGCAGGGTCGGTCAGGCTGCGCAGGGTAAGCCAGGCCATGTCGCGCTCGGCGCCGCTGCCCATCTGGGCACCCAGGCCTTCCAGTCCTGCGGCGATGGCGTCGGCGTCGCGTTCGCCGGCACCCTGGCCGAGCAGGGCATTGGTGAGCAGGGCGACGCCCGGCTGTTCGCCATCGCGGGCGCTGCCGGCATCGAACACCACCCGCACGTCCAGCATGGGCAGCTCGGGGGCCTGTACGTAATAGACGCGCGCGCCGTTGGCGGTGGTCCAGTGCTCGATACTGGTCTTCACCTCGGTGGTATGCGCGGCCAGGCTGGACCAGTCACGGGATGGCGGGGGCGTGGCGCAGGCGGTGAGGAGCAAGACCAGGGCGAGGAGCAGCCAGGGGGTCAGGTGTGCAGTGGAAAACGGAAGAGGATTCATATGGGAAGGGCCTGCCTTGTTCGTCATACCCGAATGACGGGATGCATCCGAATGGCCAGATACGCCAGAGAAACGGGGGACACTGGAACGGGTCCGGTCACGGCTTCCATCAATGTCCATGACCACCTCCCATCGGCATGGCGGGTGGCGCATTCGGGTCCATGGGCTGCGGGTCCAGCACGCCCACGGTGAGGCCGTCGTCATGCAGGTAGTTACGGGCCACGGCCTGTACCTGTTCGGCGGTGACGGCGCGGATGCGTGGCACGTAGTCATCCAGCACGCGCCAGTCGAGGCCAACGGTCTCCAGGGTGCCGATCTTCATGGCCTGGTAGAAGGCCGAATCCTGTTCATAGACATTGGCGGCCACCACCTGGGCCTTGACGCGCTCCAGTTCCCCGGCACTCACCGGTTGCTCGCGCAGCAGGTGGATCTGTTCGCGCAGGGCCTGCTCCAGGGCCGCGATGTCCTGGCCGGGCGAAGGCGTGCCGCTCAGGGTGAGCAGGCTTTGCTGCCGGCCATAGAGGCTGTAGCCGGCGCCGGCCTCGGCGGCGACCTGGGTACCCCGCACCAGTTCGCGCGACAGGCGCGCGCTGCTGCCGCCGTCCAGCACTCCGGCCAGCACCTCCAAGGCATAGGCCTCCCAGTCTTCCCCGGCGGTGAGCAGCACCGGCACCTTGTAGCCCATCATCAGGAAGGGCAGCTCGGCGGGGGCCTTCACCTCGATGCGGCGCGTGCCGCGCTGCGGGATCTCGGGGCGGGGCTTGGGCGGCGTCAGGTCGGGGCTGGGCTCGAGGGGACCGAAATACTGCTGCGCCAGGGCATGGACCGCTTCTGGCTGCACGTCTCCCACCACCACCAGCGTGGCGTTGTTGGGCGCGTACCATTTCTGGTACCAGACCTGCAGGTCTTCCAGGCGCAGGGTTTCCAGGTCGTTCATCCATCCGATGACGGGAATGCGGTAGGGACTGTTCAGGAAGGCCGTGGCATTGAACTGCTCGTAGGTCAGCGCCTGGGGGTTGTCCTCGGTACGCAGGCGCCGCTCCTCCATCACCACGCGCGTCTCCTTCGCCACTTCCTCCGGCTGCAGCAGCAGGTTGCGCATGCGATCAGCCTCCAGTTCGAAGCTCACCGGCAGGCGGCTGCGCTCCATACTCTGGAAATAGGCGGTGTAGTCGCGGCTGGTGAAGGCGTTCTCGCGGCCGCCGTGCTCGGCGATGATGCGCGAGAACTCGCCCGGGGCCAGATTTGATCTGCGAGACCATCACCGGCGCACGGTGGTCCGGCTTGACGATGAGTTTCAAACCGTTGTCGAGCTGGTATTCATGCACCTCGCCGGCGGCGAGGGCCAGGGTGCTGCCCAGCAGCAACGCCAGGCTCAGGACTGAGCGCATTCTTTTACTCCTTGGATGACTGGAACGCCCTGTAGGAGCGGGCTCTGCCCGCGAACAGGAATAGCATCCCGCTTCGCGGGCAGAGCCCGCTCCTACAATGGCAATGGCAGGAACATTGCCCCGCCGTGTCGCTTACCTTAACAGGACACCGGTGATAGGATAAGTGCCCTCGAACCACCATAGACCGGAAATTGGATGTTTGGTTTCGGTAAAAACAAGCCCAGCCCCCCCGCCCCCGCGGAAACCCCACCGGAAGAAAAGAAATCCGGCCTGTTCAACCGCCTGAAGGCTGGTCTGGCGCGCACCCGTGGCGGCCTCACCGAGGGCGTCGCCAGCCTCGTGCTGGGCCGCAAGCAGATCGACGACGAACTGCTGGAGGAACTGGAGACCCAGCTGCTGGTAGCGGATGTGGGCGTGGAGGCCACCCGGGACATCATCACCGATCTCACCAAACGGGTGGCGCGCAAGGAGCTGGCCGATGTCGATGCCCTCATGGCCGCGCTGCGCGAGGACATGACCCGGTTGCTGGAACCGGTTTCCCGGCCCTTGGCCATCGACGCCTCGCAGCGGCCCTACGTCATCCTGATGGTGGGCGTGAACGGGGTGGGCAAGACCACCAGCATCGGCAAGCTGGCCAGGCGCCTGCGGGCCGAGGGCCGCTCCGTCATGCTGGCCGCCGGCGACACCTTTCGTGCCGCGGCGGTGGAACAGCTGCAGGTCTGGGGCGAACGCAATGACATCCCCGTGGTCGCCCAGCAATCGGGCGCCGATTCCGCCTCGGTGATCTACGATGGCCTGGCAGCGGCACGGGCGCGCGGCATGGATGTGCTCATCGCCGACACCGCCGGGCGCCTGCACACCCAGGCCAACCTCATGGAAGAGCTGAAGAAGATCAAACGGGTGCTGGCCAAGCTGGATCCCGCCGCGCCCCACGAGGTAATGCTGGTGGTGGATGCCGGCACCGGCCAGAACGCGCTCAACCAGGCGCGCCAGTTCCACGAGGCGGTAGGCCTCACGGGCATTACCCTCACCAAGCTGGACGGTACCGCGAAAGGCGGCATCATCTTTTCCATCGCCAGCAGCCTGGCCGTGCCCATCCGCTTCATCGGTGTAGGCGAGGGCATCGAGGACATGCGCGTCTTCGACGCCGGGGAATTCGTCGCCGCGCTGTTCGAGCGCGAGAACACCTGAACGCATGGAACCTGGCGACCACGGCGGAGCACCCACCGTAGGAGCGGCGCAAGCCGCGATGGTTCTGCGCACCACCCATCGCGGCTTGCGCCGCTCCTACGGAAGCTGAGGGGCCTTTTTCAGACAATGCTGCGTTTCGACCAGGTCAGCAAACGCTACCCCTCCGGCTTCGAGGCCCTGAAACAGGTGAGCTTCACACTGGAGGCCGGGGCCATGGCCTTTCTCACCGGCCATTCCGGCGCCGGCAAGAGCACCCTGCTGAAGCTGGTCGCGCTGATCGAACGCGCCACCAGCGGCCAGATCTTCGTCGACGGCCAGAACCTGGCGCGCACCCACAGCTGGCAGATCCCCTACCTGCGCCGCAAGATCGGCATCATCTTCCAGAACCACCGCCTGTTGTTCGACCGCACCGTGTTCGATAACGTCGCCCTGCCGCTGGTGATCGCCGGCCACCCCCACAACGAGGTCGGCCGGCGGGTGCGGGCCGCTCTGGACAAGGTGGGCCTGCTCGACAAGGAACGGCTCTACCCCATCACCCTGTCCGGCGGCGAGCAGCAGCGCGTCGGCATCGCCCGCGCCGTGGTCAACAAACCCAGCCTGTTGCTGGCGGACGAACCCACCGGCAACCTCGATCCGGACCTGTCCCGGGAGATCATGCAGCTGTTCGACCAGTTCAACCAGGTGGGGGTGACGGTGCTCGTCGCCAGCCATGACCTGGAGCTGATCCGGGAGCTCGACCACCCCGTCATTACCCTGGAGCAGGGCCAGTTGCGGCACGTCCGCGACAGCCTGGCCTCGTGAAAAAGCCTGCCCGAGTCCAAGGCGCCCGCCGCCGCCCGCCGCCGGGCTGGGGCTGGATCCGCGGCTGGCTGCTGCGCCACGCCCAGACCGCGCTGTCCAGTCTGGGGCGCCTGTACCGCGCCCCCGCCGCCAGCCTGGTGACCGCCGCGGTGATCGGCATTGCCCTGGCCCTGCCCGCCGGCCTGTATCTATTGGTGGACAACCTCCGCGACCTGGGTCAGCGCTGGGACGGCAGCGCCAGCCTGTCCCTGTTCCTGCAGCAGGATCTGCCGGAGACCCGCGCCCGCCAGCTCGCGGAAACGCTGCGCGGCTGGCCGGAGATCGGCGCGGTGCAGTTGATTTCCCCGGAGGAGGCGCTGGCGGAATTCCGCGCCCTGTCCGGATTTGGGGATGCCCTGGATGCACTGGACGACAACCCCCTGCCGGCGGTGCTGACAGTACGGCCGGCCATCAGCCAGGTCGAGGCGGAGCAGATCGGACAACTGCAGGACAAGCTCGCCGCCCTGCCCGAGGTGGATCAGGCCCAGCTGGACCTGCAATGGGTGCAGCGCTTCGCCGCCATGTTGCAGATCGCCCAACGCGGCATCCTGCTGGTGGGTGGCCTGCTGGCCCTGGCGGTGCTGCTCATCGTCGGCAACACCATCCGCCTGGACATCTTCAACCGGCGTGAGGAAATCGAGGTCAGCAAGCTGATCGGCGCCACCAACGCCTTCATTCGCCGACCTTTTCTCTATTCCGGCCTGTGGTACGGCCTGCTCGGCGCAGCCCTCGCCTGGCTGCTGGTAGTGCTGGCCTTCTGGCAGCTGCGTGGCCCGGTACGACAGCTGGCCGGCCTTTACCAGAGCGAATTCGCACTGACCACCTTCGGTTTCGGTACCACCCTCGCTCTATTGCTGCTCGGCATCCTGCTGGGGCTGGCCGGCTCCTGGCTGGCGGTGGGGCGGCATCTGAGTGCCATTCAGCCCCGCTAAGGAAACCACGCCCTGCACCAGGCTCGTCAGGCTCCGAATGCAGGCATCCAAGGAAATCAAACAGTTGGATAGCTGTTTTGGCTCCATGGCGATCAAACCCGTTTTTGTAAGCAAATGCTTACACCCCACTACAACCTTTCCTAAGCAAACTCCGGGTTTTGCCGCTATCACTACAATTCGGATTATTGCGATG
>JAIVHA010000088.1 GCA_020201295.1 Lysobacteraceae bacterium
CCGCGGCCAGCGCGGCACAAGAGGCCGCGGCCCGGGAAGCGGAGGCACTGGCCAGCCTGCGGGAGACCCAGGAGCAGCTGCAGGCCTTACAGAAGGAAGTGGAGGAGCGGGACAATCGGCTCGTGGCGCTGGACACCTCGCTGCAGGAGCAGGGTGCCCTGCAGGAAAGCCGGCAACAGGAAATGGAAGCGCTGCAGGCGCAGCTGGACGAACGTGGGACCGAGCTGGATCGGCTGCGCCAGGAACTGGACGCGGCCAGTGGCCGGGAAGGCGGTCTGCAGGCGCAGCTCGACACCCTGCGTCAGGAAAGCGAGGCTGCCCTGGCGGATGCGCGCACCCAGGTGGAGAGCGCCCAGCAGGCCCTGGGCGAGGAAAAGGAAACCTTGCAGCAGGAATTGGAGCGCCTGCGCGCGGACCTGGCCGCCAGCACCCGGGCATTGGAGCAACGCGAGGCGGAACAACAGGATCTGGATCGCGCCCGCCAGGAGGCACAAGCGGCCCTGGTCGAGCACGCCACCCTGGAGGCCGGCCTGCGCGAGGAACTGGGCAGCCTGGAACAATCTCTGGAGGACGCGCGTAACGCGGCGGCGGCGGCCATAGAGGCACACGCCAGCGAGCTTGCCGGGCGGGAGCAGGCCCTCGGGCAACAAATCGCAGCACTGCAAGAGGAACTGACCAGCCGCGGGGCCGGGGCGGCGGAACTCGAGAGCAGCCAGCAGCAACTGCAGGCCGAGCTGGCAATGGCGCGGGAAGCGCGTCAGGGGCTGGAACAGGAACTGGAGGCGGCGCGAGAGCAGGATGCCGCTCGCCAGGCGCAACAGGAAGCGGAGCTCCAGGCGCGGCAACAGGAGATCACGCGGCTGGAGAGCGAACTGGCCTCCCTCAAGGGCGGCGAAGCGGATCTGGATGCGGAGCGCCAGCGTCTGCAGCAGGAATTGGAAGCGGCCAACGCGGAGCTGGCCAAGGCGCGGGAGCAGGACGCCGAGCGCCAGCGTCTGCAGCAGGAATTGGAAGCGGCCAACGCGGAGCTGGCCCAGGCGCGGGAGCAGGATGCCGAGCGCCAGCATCTGCAGCAGGCGCTGGAGGCCGCACGTGCCGAGCTGGCCAGCGCACAGGAGCAGGAAGTTGCCGCCGCTGCCGCAATCGGGTCCATGCCTTCACCCGCCTTGGAGTCCCGCATCGCCACCCTGGAGGAGCAGCTCGAACAGGCGCAGAGCGAGGCCCAGGAGCTGCGTACCCGGGAACAGGTGATGCGGGAGGAAATCGACAAGCTGCGCGCCGAGGCCGAAGTGGCCCAGGGCCTGGCGGAGCTCCAGGGCCAGGGAAGCGGTGGAAAGGCCAGTACTGCGCTGGAGCAGGAACTGGCCCAGGCTCGCCAGAATGTACAGATCGCGGTACGCTTGCGTGGCGAGGCCGAGGAAGGCCGCAACCGGGCGGAGATGGAGCTGCGCCGTCTGCAGCAATCCCTCGCCACCCAGGATACCGACCAGGCCTTGCGGACATCGGTGGTGGAAGTGCCGTCCCTGGACGAACCGGAGGAAGCGCCAGCGTCTGCCGTGCCTGCTACCCTGGTTACCCCGCCCTCGCGGGAACCGGTCCCTGAGCCATCCCGGGCCGGGGGCGGGCCCTGGCTGGGCGTGTTGCTGGGTCTGGTAATCGGGCTGGCGGGGGCGGCGGGGGGTTTCTACCTGCTCCAGCCCAGATCGAATGCGCAGGAAAATGAGCCCGCGCCCACCGAAAGGGAGGCTCCGGTGACCGGGGCCAAGCCCGCCGAGGCCGTGCAACCTTCTCCACCTGCGTCCGTGCCGCCGCAAACTCCGGCCCGGGAGACCGTAACGCCCGCTCCGGCCCCGGTGGTGGAACCTGCCCGGGAACCCGTGGTGCGCCGCTTCTCGGACCCGCTCTCCGATGGTGAACGTGGTCCCCGGATGGTGGAGTTGCGTGCCACGGAGTTCCAGATGGGTAGTGGCCCAGGTTCGCCCAATTTCGAGGAGCGGCCACGCCACCGCGTCCAGCTGCAGGCCTTTGCCATCGCCGCTCGGGAAGTCAGTTTTGCGGAATATGATCGCTTTGCCGAGGCTACCGAGCGTCCCCTTCCCGATGACATGGGCTGGGGGCGCGGCGATCGACCGGTGATGCAGGTCAGCTGGGAGGATGCGCGGGCCTATGCCGAGTGGCTTTCCGACCAGACCGGCCGCCGCTATCGCCTGCCCACCGAGGCGGAATGGGAATATGCCGCCCGGGGTGGCAAGGACACGCGCTATTGGTGGGGCAACGACCTGGTCTCGGGACAGGCCAACTGCCATGACTGCGGCAGCGACTGGGATGGCAGCCGTACCGCCCCGGTGGGCAGTTTCGCCGCCCGGTACGCTGCGGCCCCCATGGCCCACATACTTGCCATCGGCATCGCCACCCTCGACATCGTCAACACCCTGGACGGCTATCCTGCCGAGGACAGCGAGGTGCGCGCCCAGGCGCAGCGGGTCAGTCGTGGCGGCAATGCCACTAATACCCTGGCGGTGCTGAGCCAGCTGGGACACCGGACCAGCTGGGCCGGGGTGTGGGTGGAGGAACCCGATGCCCAGCGCATTCGCGCGGACCTGGAACACCATGGCATCGACACCCGCCACTGCCGCTGCCTGGAATCCGGCAAGGTCCCCACCTCCTATATCACCCTCAATGCCCGCAACGGCTCCCGAACCATCATCCATTACCGCGATTTGCCCGAGTTCAGCGCCGAGGATTTTCGCCGCATCGAACTGGCGGATGTGGACTGGCTGCATTTCGAGGGCCGCAATGTGCCAGAGACGGCGGCCATGCTGGCCCATGCCCGCGCCACCGCGCCCCACATCCCCTGTTCCCTGGAAGTGGAGAAGCCCCGCCCCGGCATCGAGACCCTGTTCGGCCTCGCGGACGTGCTGTTGTTCTCGCCGGTCTATGCCCGTTCCCGTGCGGATACGCCGGAGACCCTGCTGCGCGCCGTGCGCGGCACCCACCCGGATGCGGAACTCTACTGCACCGCCGGCGCCGCCGGCGCCCTGGCCCTGGAGCATGGCGGGGCCCTGCACCGCAGTCGTGCCTTTGCGCCGGAGCGGGTGGTGGATACGCTTGGCGCCGGCGACACCTTCAATGCCGCCGTCATCGACGGCTATCTGCGGCGCCTGCCCGTGGCCAGCCTGCTGGGTCGTGCCTGCCGCGTGGCCGGGTTGAAGGTGGGCCAGGAGGGCCTGCGCGATCTGCCCCTGGCCGCCCTGCAAGCCGAGGACGCGCACCATGGATGATCGGCTTTGTCGCCTCGAGGAGTTGCCCGATCCGGGCAGCAAGGCCTTCGCGATCGAGGGCCTTGCCGGCCCGGAGGAGATCTTCCTGGTGCGCCAGGGGGATGAGGTATTCGCCTACCGCAACCAGTGCCCCCATACAGGCGGACCCCTGGACTGGATGCCGGACCAGTTTCTCGATCTCGACAAACGCCACATCCAGTGCGCCACCCACGACGCCCGTTTTCGCATCGAGGACGGTTTCTGTGTTGCCGGCCCCTGCGCGGGTCAGGCCCTGCAAGCGGTGGCGGTACGTCAGGAGTCGGGTTGGATCCGGTTGGTGCCCGCGACTGGGAAATAAAAAACGCCAGCCCACCGGCTGGCGTTTCCAGGTGTACTGGTCGATACGGTCAGGATTCAGTTCATGCGATCGAGAAACAGTTCCAGGTCGCCGGTTCGCAGCGATGCCGGCATGCCGGAACTGGTGGTCGCGGTGGTGTCGGTTTGCAGGCCGACTTCCAGCTGCGGGGCTGGTGCCTGCAGCCGGTTGGTGGGTTCGTCCTCGCCAGCAGGGGAAAGAACGCTTTCGTCGCAGCGCGTGCCGGATGCCATGTCGATGATGAGGGTCATGATGTTCCTCCTTGCCGGGGGATGGAGATGGCCTTCAATCAGAGTAGCGGCGCGCGCGCGAGGAAATTGAGCCTTCCCGTAATGCGGCCGGTTAATGCCCAATCTACAGGGAGTTGGCGAAAATGAAAAGCGTGGGAGCGGGGCGGATTCAGTCTTCGTAATCGATCCGGTCCAGGGGATTGGCCCACAGGGCGCTACCGGCGCACTGATCCAGGTCCACGCCATAGTCCTCGCGGTCGATATCCAGGGAACCGGACCAGTCTTCGGGCGGCTCGGCGGGCTCCACCGACAGTTCCTGCCAGGTATCCAGTTCCAGTTCCTCGATGGTGCCATCGAAGTACTGGATTTCCAGCGTGCCATCATCCCGATCGATGGCCACGATTTCAAAGGTATCGCCGTGGACATTCTTGTACCAGTCGCCGATACGCGGATCATATTCGGTCGCCATTGCGGTACCTCCGTGATGGCTGTGCTGTTACCCTGTAGCGAACGAGGGCCCGATCTCCGGGACACCGGACCTGGACTCTCTACCAACATATAGCCCCCATGGGCAGGATGGCAAGCTTGCGCGGGGAGGCCTGGTGAATATCGTGGTAGTGGGTGGCGCGGAACTGGCGCCAAATGTGGATTTTCCGCCCCTGGAAGCGGAGAAATACGGCTGGTTGCAATACCCGCGCCTGGGCGACGGGGAAATCGCCCCCACTTGCTGGCGCAACAATGTGGTGATCCACCAGCAGCGAAGGGAGCATCCGTAATGGAATTCGTTGAAGAGTATTTTGCCCAGGTGGAATGGCGTGGCCTGATCTTTGCCACCCTGCGCATCCTGTTGATCCTGATACTGGCCTGGATTGCCATCCATGCCGCCAAAGTGGGGCTGCAGCGCCTGGAACATCGTCTGATCGCCAGCGGGCGCCAGCAGGGCGACATGGCCGGCGAGGCCGCCAAGCGCGCCGAGACCCTGGTGCGGCTGTTGCGTCAGGCCATCATCATCGTCATCTGGGTGATGGCGCTGCTGATCGTGCTCAACGAACTGGGTGTGGCGGTTGCACCCATCCTGGCCAGTGCCGGTGTGGTGGGCCTGGCGGTGGGCTTCGGTGCCCAGAACCTGGTGCGCGATGTCATCAGCGGCTTTTTCATGATCCTGGAAAACCAGGTGCGCATCGGCGACGTGGCCGTGGTCAATGGCACCGGTGGCCTGGTGGAGCAGATCAATTTCCGCACCCTGGTGCTGCGCGACCTGTCAGGGGTTGTGCACATCTTCCCCAATGGCACGATCACCACCCTCTCCAATCTCACCAAGCAGTGGTCCGCCTATGTGTTCGATATCGGCGTGGCCTACAAGGAGGATACCGACCGGGTGGTGGAGATCCTCAAGCAGGTGGGCGCGGAGTTGCGCGCCGACGAGCATTTCGGCCCCCTGATGGTGGATGACGTGGAGGTGTTCGGTGTGGACGCCTTCGCCGACTCGGCGGTGATGATCAAGGGCCGGTTGCGCACCTTGCCCATCAAGCAGTGGGAGGTGGGTCGCCAGTTCCTGCGTCGCGTCAAGCAGGCCTTCGACCGCGAGGGCGTGGAGATCCCCTTCCCGCACCGTTCGCTCTATTTCGG
>JAIVHA010000234.1 GCA_020201295.1 Lysobacteraceae bacterium
CCGCTGCCGGCCACGAAGAAGCGCACCTCGAAATCCCCATGGGTGTGCTCGGCGAGAAACTTGTTGCGAAAGGTTTCCCGTTCCGGATGGTCTGGATGCAGGCTCACCACGTCGACGGACTGGAAGCCGTATTCCTCCATCAGGCGCCGCACCGGTTCCCGGTAGGCCGCCAGCACCGTCTCCTGGTCGGCATCAGGCGCCAGTTCCACGCCAGCTTCCCAGCGTTCAAAGCGCACACCGATGGCCGCCAGCTCGCGGGCAATGTCCGCGCCATCGCGAAATCGGCCCTGCACGGCGCCATCGCGGTCGTCATGGATCGTCAGTCTGCTCATGGGGCACTCACCCTTTTCATCGCCAGTTCACATTCAAACAAAAACTCGAAGGCTTCCAGGTGCCGCGCCGCATCCTCGACACTGCCGCCCCAGCTGTACAGGCCATGGCCGGCGATCAGGTAGCCGGGCAGTGCCGGTGTGGACGCCAGATAGGCCTCCACCCGACCCGCAAGTCGCACCATGTCCTGGTCGTTGCCGAATACCGGCAGCGAGACCCTGGTCTCGTGGGTATCGATACCCTGGAAGGCCTTGAGCAACTCCAGATCATTCAGCGGCAGCGCCTCACCCACCATACGTGACAACACCGTGGCATTCACCGAATGGGTATGCAGGACCGCGCCCAGCTCGGGAAAATGCCGGTAGAGCTGGGTATGCAGCAGGGTCTCGGCCGAGGGACGCTGGGGATCCAGCGCCCGGCCCTCCAGGTCCACACGCATGATGTCGGCGACGGACAGTTGGCCCTTGTGGCGGCCGGATACGGTAATGGCCAGGGAATCGGCGTCGATACGGCAGGACAGGTTGCCGCTTGTGGCCGGCAGCCAGCCACGCCCGTAGGCGTCGCGCCCGATCTCCACCAGGGCAGCGGCGGCTTGCGGAAAGGGAAGGCCTGGGGACATGGCAAGCACCACCTGTGCCGGGATTCGTAGAGGCCGTGATTGTACGTGCCACCCCAGCCCTGCTCAACCGCGGCGGGGTGCCATCCGCGGGATCGGTAAGGGTACAATGGCCGGCATCGACCACAAGGCGGATATGGCATGGAACGAGCGGCACCTCCCCGGCCCGACACCGGCAAGCGTGAACTGGACCTGCGTCGGGTGGCCATCGACACCTACCGTGAAAACGTCGCCTACCTGCACCGGGACTGCGTCCTATATCGCGCCGAGGGTTTCCAGGCCCTGTCCAAGGTGGAAATCAGCAATAACGGCCAGCGCATCCTGGCCGTGCTGAATGTGGTGGACGATGACCATATCGTGAATGCCGGCCAACTCGGCCTGTCCGAACAGGCCTTCGACCAGCTCGGCCTGGCCGAGGGCACCCAGGTACAGATCGACCACGCCGAACCGCCCGCCTCCATGGAAGCCGTGCGCCGCAAGATGCGCGGCGAGCGGCTGGGTCTGGGAGACCTGCGCGGCATCGCCCGCGACATCCGGGAAAACCGCTACTCCAAGATGGAGCTGGCCGCCTTCCTGGTGGCCTCCTCGGAAGGCGGCCTGGACCGTGACGAGGTGCTGTACCTGACCCAGGCCATGGTGGAAACCGGCAAACGCATGAACTGGAAGGAAGCGCTGGTGGCCGACAAGCATTGCATCGGCGGCGTGCCCGGCAACCGCACCTCCATGCTCATCGTGCCCATCGTCGCCGCCCACGGCATGCTTATCCCCAAGACCTCCAGCCGCGCCATCACCTCCCCCGCCGGCACCGCCGACACCATGGAGGTGCTGGCCAATGTGGACCTGAGTCCGGTCCAGCTGCATGACATCGTGCGCCACCAGCGCGGCTGCCTGGCCTGGGGTGGTACCGCCAACCTGGCGCCGGTGGACGATGTGCTGATCGCCGTGGAGCGCCCCCTGGGCATCGATTCCGCCGGCCAGATGGTGGCCTCCATCCTGTCCAAGAAGATCGCCGCCGGCTCCACCCACCTGCTGGTAGACATCCCCATCGGACCCACCGCCAAGATGCGCCACATGCGCGAGGCCCTGGCGCTGCGCAAGCTGTTCGAATTCGTCGGCGACCGCCTGGGGTTGCACTTGGAGGTGATGCTCACCGATGGCCGCCAGCCCATCGGCCGCGGCATCGGCCCGGTGCTGGAGGCGCGCGACGTCATGCAGGTGCTGGAGAACGATCCCGACGCGCCCCACGACCTGCGCCAGAAGAGCCTGCAGCTGGCGGGCCGCATCCTGGAGTTCGATCCCGACGTGCGCGGCGGCAACGGCTATGCCATCGCGCGGGATATCCTGGAATCGGGGCGCGCCCTGGAGAAGATGCGCCAGATCATCATGGTGCAGGGCGCACAGCCCATGCCACTGGAACCCTCGCCGCTCACCCTGGAGATCCCGGCGCCGGAGGATGGGGTGGTCAACCGCATCGACAACTTCCAGCTTGCCCGCATCGCGCGCCTGGCGGGCGCCCCCATGGACAAGGGTGCCGGGGTGGACCTGCTGAAGAAGCTCGGCGACCCGGTCCAGGCAGGTGAGCCGATGTATCGCCTGCACGCCCGTTTCCCCGCCGATTTCCAGTTCGCCCGCCGCCTTGCCGAACAACAGAGCGGCTACCAGGTGGGTGACACCCAGGACATCCCGCCCGGCTTCGTGTTGTCCTGATGCTGATTCTTGCCTTCCCCGACTCCCTGCCGCAGGCACAGGCGCTGGCCCGGACGCTGCAGCTGCCCTGCGCGGCCATCGAGGTGCATGCCTTTCCCGACCGGGAAAGCCTGCTGCGCGTGCCTGCAGAAATACCGGAGCGTGTCATCCTGTTTCGCAGCCTTGATGACCCCAACCGCAAGCTCGTCGAACTGCTGCTGGCGGCGGCAACGGCCCGGCGTCTGGGCGCGCGCGAGATCATCCTGATCGCGCCCTATCTCTGCTATATGCGCCAGGACATGGAATTCGTACCGGGCCAGGCCGTAAGCCAGACCATTATCGGACGTTTCCTCGCCAGCCTCTGCGATACGCTGATCACCATGGATCCCCACCTGCACCGGGTCACCGACCTGCGCACGGCCGTACCGACACAACGGACCATCACCCTCAGTGCCGCGCCACTGATCGGCCGCTTCATCGTCGGGCAGTGCGAACGGCCCCTGCTGGTGGGGCCCGATGCGGAGTCGGAGCAATGGGTGCGACAGGCCGCCGGCGCCATCGGCACCGATCACCTGGTGGCCACAAAGGTGCGCGAGGGCGACACCCGGGTGCACATTCAACTGCCGGACTTCGATTATCAGGGACGCAATGTGGTGCTGGTGGATGATATGGTCAGCACCGGTCATACCCTGATGGGTGCCGCCGCCCTGCTGCATGAGCGGGGGGCGGCACGGGAGGATGCCGCCTGCACCCACGCCCTGTTCGGAACGGACACACAGCGCGCCCTGGAACAGGCCGGTATCGCGCGCATCTGGAGCACCGACAGTATCCCCCACCCCAGCAACCGCATCGCCCTGAC
>JAIVHA010000235.1 GCA_020201295.1 Lysobacteraceae bacterium
GGCGCGAGCCGCGAACATTCGCGGCTCGCGCCGCTCCTACAGTGCCCAGGCCGAACCACACTGCCGGTGCATTCCAGGCGCACGGTTCAAGGCCAGGAAATTCATTCCACCAGCGTCAGCCAGTCCGGGTGCGATTCGCAGCGCCCGTGCACATAGTCGAAATACAGGCTCTGCAGGCGCTCCGTGATGGGGCCGCGGCTGCCGCTGCCGATGGCGCGGTTGTCCAATTCGCGGATGGGGGTGACCTCCGCCGCGGTGCCGGTGAAGAAGGCCTCGTCGGCGATATACACCTCGTCGCGGGTGATGCGCTTCTCGCGCACCTCGATGCCTTCCTCGCGGGCGATGTGCAGCAGGGTGTCGCGGGTGATGCCGTCCAGGGCCGAGGTCAGCTCCGGGGTGTAGATCACGCCGTCGCGCACCAGGAAGAAGTTCTCGCCACTGCCTTCCGCCACGAAGCCGTCCACGTCCAGCAGCAGGGCCTCGTCGTAGCCGTCGGTGAGCGCTTCGTTCAGCGCCAGCATGGAGTTCATGTAATTACCGTTGGCCTTGGCCTTGCACATGGTGATATTCACATGATGCCGGGTGAAGGAAGACGTGCGGATACGGATGCCGCGCTTCATGTTCTCCTCGCCCAGGTAGGCGCCCCAGTTCCAGGCGGCGACGATGACGTGGGTCTTGAGGTTGTCGGCACGCAGGCCCATGCCCTCGGAACCGTAGAAGCACATGGGGCGGATGTAGGCGCTTTCGAGATTGTTCTCGAGCACCACGGTACGCTGCGCCTCGTTGAGGGTGTCCTGGTCGTAGGGCATGTCCATCTTGAGGATGTGGGCGGAGCGGAACAGGCGCCGGGTGTGATCCTTCAGGCGGAAGATAGCCGTGCCCTGCTCGGCCTTGTAGGCGCGCACACCTTCGAACACGCCCATGCCATAGTGCAGGGTATGGGTCAGCACATGGGTGGTGGCCTCGCGCCAGGGCACCAGCTTGCCGTCGTACCAGATGACGCCATCACGGTCGGCCATCGACATAGTCACTTCTCCTGAAAATCAACAGCATTATGTTCATGGCCACGGAAGCACACGAAAATACACGGAAAAATATCGCAGCTATTCGAAAGCACCCGTAGGAGCGGCCTCTGGCCGCGAACCGTATGTGGTGTACCAAATGTTCGCGGCCAGAGGCCGCTCCTACGGGTGGTGTGCATTACAACCCGAACCCTTCCGTGTAATTCCGTGTGCTTCCGTGGCCATTATTCAATTCAATCTTCCATCAACCGCTGCCAGATGCGCGTCACGCACGCACGCTCTTCACCGAGCTCCCCCTCGTCCACCGCAGCGGTCTTGCCCTGCAGGCTGAGGCGATGGACGCGGGCGCGGTAGGCCTTGTAGGCCTCCTGCAGGCAGGCGACATCTTCCGGGGGCAGCAGCCGCGCCTGCGCAAAACCGTCCAGCAGGCGCATGTTATCCGTATATTCAAGCAGTTCCGGGTGGTCGCGGGACCAGGCCAGAAGGCCATATTGGACCATAAATTCAATATCGGCGATACCTCCCGGGTCCTGCTTGAGGTCGAAACGGCCGACGGCGCGACTGCCCAGTTCCTGGCGCATGCGCGCACGCATGTCGCGCACGGCGGTGCGCAGTTCCTGCCGGTCGCGGGGTCGCGCCAGCACCGCGCGGCGGATCTCCACGAAGCGCTCGGCAATGGCCGGCTCGCCGGCCACCGGTCGCGCCCGCACCAGGGCCTGGTGTTCCCAGGTCCAGGCCTCCTGTTGCTGGTAGTCGGCGAAGGCCTCCACGTTGGGCACCAGCTGGCCGGCGCCGCCACTGGGACGCAGGCGCATGTCCACTTCGTAGAGCACGCCGGCCGGGGTCAGGGTCTCCAGCATGTGGATGATGCGCTGCCCCAGGCGAGCGAAAAACTGTTCATTGTGAATGGGCTTGGCGCCATCGGTGTGCTGCTCGTCGCCCGTGCCGCCGTGCAGGAACACCAGGTCCAGGTCCGAGCCATAGCCCAGCTCGATACCACCCAGCTTGCCGTAGGCGATGATGCAGAAGCCGGCGCTCAGTCGCCGTTTGCCGCGCCGGTAACCGGGCTCGCCGTGCTTGCCGACCATGATCGCCCAGGCGATCTGCAGCACCTTGCGCAACACCACCTCGGCGATCTCCGTGAGTTCATCGCTGACCACCATCAGCGGCAGGGCGCCGGTGATGTCCGCCGCCGCCACCCGCAGCACCGCCATCTGCTGGAAATGCCGCAGGGCATCCATCTGCTGCTCCAGGTCATCGGGGGGCAGCGCCCGGAACTGCTCTTCCAACTCGCGCTCCAGGGTCTCGCGCGCCATGGGCCGGTAGAGGCTGCGCGGGTCCAGCAGTTCATCGAGCAGCACCGGGTGCCGGGCCAGCATGTCCGCCAGCCAGGCGCTGGCGCCGCACAGGCGCACCAGCTGGGACAGGGCCATGGGGCTTTCCAGCAACAGCGTCAGGTAGGTGGTACGGCCGGCAATGGTCTCCAGCAACCGCGCCAGGCGCACGAAGGTCTCGTCGGGATGCTCCTGTTCCGCCGCCGCGTGCAGCAGCAAGGGCAGCAGGCGCCGCAGCTGGGCACGGCCGCGCTGGCCGGCGAAGCGCATGGCACTGCCGCTGCGCAGGTTCTCCAGCCAGCGCGCCGTCTCCTCCGGGTCCGTATAGCCATGGCGGCGCAACACTTCGGCTTCCTGCTCGGCGGCCACGCTGCCGGCGCACAGGTCGTCCAGCTCGTCCTGTTCCGGTACCGTTTCCTGATCCGTCGCCTGGGGCGCGGAGAACACCTGCTGGAAATGCTCGTGTACCAGGCGCCGGTGGCGGCGCAGCTCGCGCTCGAAGGCCGCCCAGTCGGCAAAGCCCATGGCGAAGGCCAGGCGGACACGCTCCTGCTCCTCCGCCGGCAGGCGATGCACCTGGCCATCGCGCACCATCTGCAGGCGGTTCTCGGTGCGGCGCAGGAAGCGGTAGGCCTGGTTCAGGCTGGCGGCGATATAGGCGGGCAACAGGCTCAGTTCCGCCAGGCGCGCCAGGATCCTCTGCAGTTCGCGCTGGCGCAGGGCCGGCTCGCGACCGCCGCGCACCAGCTGGAAGGCCTGGCCGATGAACTCCACCTCGCGGATGCCACCCGGGCCGAGCTTGATGTTGTCCTGGTGGCCCTTGCGCGCAATCTCGCGCTCGATCTGCAGCTTGAGATCGCGCAGCGATTCGAAGGCGCTGAAATCCAGGTAGCGGCGGTACACGAAGGGACGCAGCAACGCCATCAGCTCCGCGCCTTCTTGCGGGTCGCCGGCGATGGGCCGCGCCTTGATCATGGCATAGCGCTCCCATTCGCGGCCCTGGGACTGGTAATACTCCTCCAGGGCGCTGAAGCTCATGGCCAGCGGGCCGCTGTCCCCGAAGGGCCGCAGGCGCATGTCGACACGGAACACGAAGCCCTCCGCCGTG
>JAIVHA010000236.1 GCA_020201295.1 Lysobacteraceae bacterium
CGTCTGTGCCAACTCCGGGGAACGGGCCAGGATGTCTTCCAGTACCCGTACCCCGGCATCATAGTCACCGCCGAGCAGCATGCCCAGGCCCAGCTGGGCCTGCATTTGCGGGGAATCGGGATTCAGCTCGGCGAGCTTGCGCAAGTGCTCCATGGCCTCGTCGGTACGTCCCAGCTGCATCAGGGAGGAAGCCAACAGCACCAGGGCACGGGTATTGTCAGGGTCACTGGCCAGGATGGGTTCCACCAGCTGTACCGCACTGTCCGCCTCGCCCCGCTGCAGGCGTGCCGTCGCCAGCAGGATGCGACCGGGAACATAGTTGGGATTGCGGGCAAAGGCACGCGCCAGGTACTGTTCGGCCTGCTGTGCATTGCCGGCGCCGAGGTTGGCAACGCCAAACTGCAGCACCGCGTCCCGATAGTCTTCCACCTTGCCGAGCAGGCTTTCGAAGTGAACCCGGGCATTGTCGTAGCGCTGTTCCTGCAGGGCGAGAATCCCCTCGGCATAATCCAGTGCCGGGTGACGCTCATTGAGCTTGCGCATCCGGTCTATATCCCGGCGTGCCTCGTCAAAGCGTCGCAAATAACTCAGCAGTACGGCACGTTTTTCCAGATTGCCCAGTTGGTCACGGCGCGCGCCCAAGGCCTTGCCATAGTGCTCCACCGCCGCTTCCAGATCCCTCTGGTAATGGGCGAGATCGCCACGCAGGCTCCAGGCGGCACTGTGATCCTGTTCCAGGCGCAACGCCTCTTCCAGCAGTTGTTCCGCGCGGGAAAACTCCCGGCGCACGGTGGCCACCAGGGCCTGACCCACCAGGGGCGCCGCGGTGGCCGGGGAAAGATCGCGGGCCCGGGCGAAGCTTTGCTCAGCCTCGCGCACCATGCCGCGACGCATATAGGCCTCGCCCTGGATACCCAACAACTCCGCCCATTGTAAATCCGTAAGGGTGGGTGCCCGCTGCACGGCAATGACATCATCGTATTTACGCTGTTGATACCAGGCGCGGGTAAGCGATACCTGCAAGGCTTCCATCGGTACGCCCAGTTGCCGGGCGTGCTGCAATTCCTTTTCGGCACTGGCGCCATCGCCGGCATCGAGATATAGCTCACCCAGCAACAAACGGGCATCGGCATTATCGGGATTTTTTGCCAGGGCATTCTTGAGCTCGATCACCGCCGCGCGCAGTTTCCCCTGCTCCACCTGCTCACGGGCCCGGTATACATATTCCACATCACTGAGCGATTGGCCCACATCGCAGGCCGACAGCCAGAGTGCCAGCGGCATCGCCAGCACCAGTTTCAAGCATTGAGACTTCATAATCCTGTGTTCCCCCGGTTCGACAACGTGAACGAAACACCGGCCGGTATCCGCTCACATGAACAAAACATGATTGTTGTGTTTATGGATTCGTTATGGCGTTTCCCGCGCGCCAGCGTGCAAGTTCCGGTTATCGGAAAACATCATTTCCCAGCCCCCCCAGGCGGAAGAAGATGCGCATGTCATCCAGGTCGCGCCGGAAGCGGGGATGGATGCGGGTGCGCATCTCCCGCAGGGCCTCGACCTTCTCCCCGGGCAGGGACCTGTCAGCCGTTTTTACAGCCATCAGCAGGGGTACCTTGAAGGTACTGACCACTTCGACCCCGGCCGGCAACCGTTCCCGCACCAGGGCCTGGAATTCCTCCAGCAGGAAGGCCGCCCGCAAGGAACGCTCGTAGTCCAGCAACAACTGGTGAGGATCCCGGTCGCGGTTCATGTAGGCAAAGAATATAACAGAATTCAATGATTTGAGCCTGGTGAAATCGGCCAGGTAAAGGGCCCCGCCAGGACTGAGCACGCGGCCGATCTCGCTGAAACACTGCTCCAGATGCGCCAGGGTCGGCAGGTGATGCAGGGATACGGTACTGATCACTCCATCCACGGATTGATCTTCAAAATCAGTTAGTTTCGTGATATCCCCCACCTGGAAACGGACATTTCCCACCCCACTTCGTTCCACATGGGCACGGGCCTGGTCAAGCATGGTGGCGGACATGTCGATGCCGATGAAGTCGATCTCGGGGTTCAGGGCGGCGATCTGTACCAGCTGGGTGGCGGGCCCACAGCCCAGGTCGATCACCCTGCGGCAGCCCTGCAGCACCTGGGAGGCACGGGCCGTGTGAAACAGGTAGGAGGCCGCCAGGGTGCTATCATTGCGGCCGGTTTCCGTGAAGGCGGCCACCTGCTCGGCATCCTCCATGATGGCATCGGGCTCCGTTTCACGCGGCAGGGTCCGGGCACTGAACAGCTCCCTCAGAAAGGTGGGCGCCAGGGACAAGCGTGGTAAATCCATTTTCAGACCTCCATGGTCGAGCATGGCCTAGCCTATAGGAATGAGGCCAATTGTCCAGCACCTGCCAGTGGAAGTGCCGGTGCGGGTGGCCAGGAAGGGGACCAGTGGCAAAATCCTTGTCAATGAATTTTACAGTCATCGATCCCAACGCCGCGCGGAGATGGGCAATACAAAGATATAACAATATTTTTCATATAGTTGCATATTCTGGCACGATGACTGCATTCATTCGGGCAAGACGGTGAAAGCAGCACCCGGAACAGACCGACGGCCTCACCAGTTCGAAATTCCGATCATTCAGGTAACCAGGGAGAGCAACAATGAAGAAGACACTGCTTGCAGCAGCATTATTGGCGGTCGGGGGAAGTGCTACAGCGGCTCCCTTCTACATGGACATTGGCAGCAACTTCGACGGCCAGATCGCTCCGGCCGGAGACAAGGTGTGCGACACCTGCACCTCCGTCAAGGATGAACTGCTATTCACGTATGAATCCTCAACCACCATCGTCGACAACGACATCAGCGGCACCATCAACGCCGGCGACACCATCATCACCGATGGCGGCCTGGCCGTCGGCGGCCTGTCCACCAACCAGATCACCGGTTTCTCACCCAATGAAGTGGGTGGCAGCGACAGCAACAACAACTACGGCAGCGCTTTCGTCAACGACTGGGTCATGAGCTTCTCGGTGACCGGTCTGACCGGCGTGGTTACCGGTGTCAGCGGCGGCGTGCCCCAGTTTGCCTATGGCCCCGGCCTGCTGGAACTGTTCGTGAGCTTCGATGACGGCGGCAGCTACAACAACTTCATGGATATCAATGTCACCGGCGGCGGCGCCACCGGCGTGAGCACCATCCTTACCGGTACCGCGGACTTCACCAACGTGGATGCCGGCTTCAATGACCTGTTCCACTCCACCACCTACAGCTGCATGGGTGATGACAGCTTCTTCGGTATCTGGAGCACCTGTGGTGAAGGCGCCGGCGAAATGTTGGCCATCAACTTCTTCGCCAGTTTCGACACCAACATCTTCGTCAGTGATTTCACTGACAATGGTGATGGCACCTTCTCACTGACCTCCAACCACGACGGCAGCGCCACCTTTGCAGTGCCCGAGCCGAGCACCCT
>JAIVHA010000237.1 GCA_020201295.1 Lysobacteraceae bacterium
GGCCCAACACCCGCACTGCCTCGACCAATACCGGGGGTACCGCAACCAGAGGCGACCGCATGTGCGAATGGGTGAATGAAGCCGACAAGCCCGTCATCGAGCTGATCCAGGCTCGCCTGGAAATGCTGGGCTGGGAGATCGAGAAGGTGGAGGGCATGATCCCCGATGTCTCGGTCAAGGGGGAAGCCGGTGCCTCGGCCGGCGCCGCCGTCGCCAATGGCACGGCCAGCGCCGGTGCCAGCGCCAAGCCGACGGACATCCCGAAAATCGGCCTGAAGCTGATCGCCTATGTGCCGCAGCGCATCAACTGGGCCATCAAGATCAACATGCTTCGGGCCAAGGTGGCCTGCTCCTGACCTTCCCGCGCACCAACGACATGAAGGGATGCCGCCTGCATCCCTTCATGCCTTTCATCTTGCCGGAGACCGATGCCGGCCGAGCATAAGAACCAGGGGTGGTGGGACGCAATGATAAGTCACAAGCTGCCATTTGTTTCCTTTTAAGGAAAATTAAGGCTATATATCGATAGTTTTTTCCTTAACAGGTAATAATATAGATTGACTTAAAAGGAAAATATACGAGAAAATCACCCTATATTTACTTTATAGGGTAATCCACCATGCAGGAGCGGCTACAGGAATTGCTCGATGAGATCGTGCGCGCCGGCGCGGCCCGGGGACTCAGCCAGGGAGAGATCGCCCGGCGCGCAGGGCTGAGCCCGACCCGGGTCTCCAAGCTCAAGTCCGCCGAGGACGCCTACCTGTCCACCATCGAGCGCATGGCCAACGCGGTGGGGCTCAAGCTGGCCCTGGTGCCGAACGAGCCCACCCTGGAAAAACTCCTCAACCGTGGCCTGTTCGGGGCCGGAGACTGATGGCGACCGATCGCCAGGCCGTCATCTGGACCGCCTGTGGCGACACGCCCCGGCGCATGGGTGCGCTGACCGTGACCGACACCCAGTGCCGCTTCACCTATGACCCGGCGTTCCTCGACAGCGGATTGCCCGGGCTCAGCCTGCTCTACCCGCCCGGGCTGATCGGCAGCCGCACCATCCCCTGGGAGCGCAGCGCCTGGTTCGATCTGTTCCCCCCGCTCCAGTCCCTGGTGCCGCCGGCCAGCGAGGCGAATTTCCAGCGCCGGCTGGTGCTGGCCTGGCTGGAGAAACAGGGCCACAAACCGGCCCCGGGCTTCGACAGCGACTGGGCCATCCTGATGACGGCGGGCCACGGCGGCATCGGCCACCTGGATGTGTTCGCGGACGATGCGCGGGCCACGGCCTGGTACGCCAATGGCTCCGACCGCCCCTTGCAGGCCATCGAGGCCTCCCTCGGTTTTTCCCTGAAGGAGTTCCTGACCTGGTTCGACCATGATGCCGGGGGCATCCTCGGCGCCCTGGGGCCGACACCCACGGTGGGCGGCGCCATCCCCAAACTGCTGCTGGCCATTCCCGCCACGGGCTGGGACGGGCGCGTGGGCCTGCCACGCCGTGGCCGCAGCACGCCGGACCAGACCGACGTGGTGTTGAAATTCGAGCGTTCCCACTACCCGGGCATGGTGGAACTCGAGGCCCTGGCCCTGGAGATGCACAAGGCCGCCGGTTTTGCCGTGCCCCGTTACTGGGTCACCACCATCAACGACATCCCCGCCATTGCCATCGAGCGCTTCGACCGCACCCCGGAAGGCAGGCCGCTGTGCGCGGAAACCCTGTATTCCCTCATGGCGATCGGCGATCGCCGGGTCGACAACCATTACAGCGGCCGCTATGACGACATCGCCCGCGCCCTGGAAAGCTCACCCATCCCCCTCGTGTCGGACCCGGCCGCGGCCAAGCGCCAGCTGGTGCAGCGCCTGCTGCTGGCCATGCTCACCGGCAACGGCGACCTGCACCTGGAAAACCTGTCGCTGCTGCAGGATGGCGCGCAGACCGCCTTCTCGCCGGTCTATGACCCGACACCGATGCGCGCCTACAGCCTCCATAACGAACTCTGCGCCATGCCCTTCGGCGACTACGGCGAGTACGATGAAAGGGAGCGGCTGGTCGATTATGACACGGCGATGGAACGCTTCCGCAAACGCCTGGGCTACACTCCCAGTCAATTCCGCGAACTCGCGGAGGCCATGCTGTCGGTCACCATCGAGTACGCCGGGCGGCTGGAGGGCTTGCACACCCTGCCCGATCCGAACCGGCGCAACCTGATCCGGATCGTGGAGCGGGAACGGACGCGCATGACCCGATGCCTCGCGCCATAGCAGGCAGGAGCCCCGTATGTCGAACCCAGGCCTCCACCTGCGTCCCGGCCTCGAACAGGCTGGCCACATGTACCCATCGCGGGAGATCACGATGAACAACACGCCCTGTTCCACTTTCCCCCTGCTTCACACATGCCGATGGCTGTTGTTCGTCCTGGCGTGCCTGGGCGCGGCCCAGTCACAGGCCGGGGAAGACAGGACCGGCACCCTGGTCAGCCGCGGCGCGGGCGCGGCCCGGCACCAGCTGCCGGCGACGGCCGTCGACACCACGGTTCTGCCCCGTACCCGGCTCGCGGTGGAGGATGGCGACGACGCCACCCTGCCCCTGTATCGCATCGGCCCGGACACCTATTTTCTCTACGGAAACATTTCCACCATCGATGAGGACAATCGCGGCTTCAACGGCAACGCCGGTTTCATCGTCACCGGGGATGGCGTGGCCGTCATCGATGCCCTGGGCACCCCCTTCCTGGGCCGGCGGCTGATCGCCACCATTCGTTCCGTTACCGACGAGTCCATCCGCTATCTCATCCTCACCCACAATCATCCCGACCATGCCTACGGAGCCAGCGCCTTTCGGGATATCGAAGGCATTCGCATCCTCGGCCATGGCGGCATGGCGGACTACCTGGCCTCGGCCACCCTGGAGGAATCGGTGGCAAGACCATCGATGTTTACAATGCCGGCCGACATCATTCCCACGGTGACCTGGTGGTACACCAGGTGGAGGATGAAATCCTCTGGATCTCCGACCTGGCTTTCAATCAGCGCCTAACCTATATCGGCGATGGCGACAGCCGGCAGTCCCTGGAAGCGCAGGAGTGGCTGCTTGACCATTTTCCCGATGCACGGCTGATGGTACCCGGGCACGGCAGTGCCCAGACCCCGCCCTTCCCCATGGTGCAGGCCACCCATGACTATATCCGCGAAATGCGCCGGCGCATCGGTGAGCAGGTGGAAGCGGGGGTATCCCTGATAGAGGCTGTGGAACAGGTCGAGATGCAGGAGTGGCAAAATGTACCACTCTACGAGGAAAACCAGCGCGCCAATACCAGCTTCATCTACCGGGAACTGGAATTCGAGCGGTTCTGATTCACACAGAACGGAACTGGATCAGAACGGACGCTCACGCGCCTCCAACTGGATATTGAGACCCTTGATCTCGTCAAGATACATGGCGGGCACATAGATCG
>JAIVHA010000138.1 GCA_020201295.1 Lysobacteraceae bacterium
CTCATGGGGGAGGGCTAGGGTGGGGGTGGTTTCACGCCTTTCGCCTTTCGCCTTTCGCCTAACCCCTAACCCCTCTCGTCTCTCCGCCACTATTTCCGCTTGGGCGCGATGAGGTCCGTGACACTGCCGTGGGCCACTTCGGCGGCGAAACAGATGGTTTCGGACAGGGTCGGATGGGGGTGCACGGTCAGACCGATGTCTTCCATGTCGGCGCCCATCTCCAGGGCCAGCACCGTCTCGCCGATAAGCTCGCCGGCGTTGGGGCCGACGATGCCGGCACCGATCACCCGGCCGTGTTCGTCGAACAGCAGCTTGGTCAGGCCGCTCTCGCCGCCCACGCTGATGGCCCGGCCACTGGCAGCCCAGGGGAATACGCCCTTGGTGTACTCCACGCCCTTGTCCTTGGCCTCGGTCTCGGTCAGCCCCATCCAGGCCACCTCCGGGTGGGTATAGGCCACGGACGGGATGGCCCGGGCGTCGAAGTGGGACTTCTCGCCGGCGGCCACCTCTGCGGCCACCTTGCCCTCATGGGAGGCCTTGTGGGCCAGCATGGGCTGGCCGACGATGTCGCCGATGGCAAAGATGTGCGGCACGTTGGTACGCATCTGCTTGTCCACCGCGATGAAGCCGCGCTCGTCCACCTGCACGCCGGCGGCCTCGGCATTGACCTTCTTGCCGTTGGGGCTGCGGCCCACGGCCACCAGCACCCGGTCGAAGGTATCGGTCTCAGGGGCCTTGCCGCCCTCGAACCAGACCTTGACGCCCTGCTTGCCGGCCTCCGCCTTGGCCACCTTGGTGCCCATGTAGATCGCCTCGTAACGGCCCTTGATGCGCTTTTCCAGGGGCTTGACCAGGTCCCGGTCGGCGCCGGGCATCAGGTCCTTAGAGAGTTCGCACACGGTGACCTTGGCGCCCAGGGCGTCGTAGACGCAGGCCATCTCCAGGCCGATGATGCCGCCCCCCACCACCAGCAGGCGCTTGGGGATGTCTTTGAGCATCAGGGCGCCGGTGGAATCCATGACCCGGTCGTCGTCCCAGGGAAAGCCCGGCAGCTTGACCGACTGGGAGCCGGCGGCGATGACCGCCTGCTCAAAGCCGATCACCTGCTTGCCGCCCTCGCCTTCCACCGTGAGGGTGTTGGGGGAGGAGAACTGGCCCGTGCCCTGGACCACGCGCACCTTGCGCTTCTTGGCCAGCTGCACCAGGCCGCCGGTGAGCTTGCCCACCACGCCGTCCTTGAAGCTGGCCAGTTTCTTGAGGTCGATCTTGGGCTTGCCGAAGCTGATGCCGTGTTCGGCGAAGGCCTCGGCCTCCTCGATCACCTGGCCCGCGTGCAGCAGGGCCTTGGAGGGAATGCAGCCCACGTTCAGGCACACCCCGCCGAGCTCGGCATAGCGCTCCACCATGACCACGTCCAGACCCAGATCCGCGGCACGGAAGGCGGCGGTGTAGCCGCCGGGGCCGGAACCCAGCACCAGCAGCTGGCAGTTGATGTCGGCATCGCCGGGGGCGGCGGCCGGCACTGTCGTGGCCTTGGTCTGGGCAGCGGGCGCCTTGTCTTCGGACTTAGCAGGCTTGTCGGCGGGCTTGGCCGCCTCGCCCTCGTCCACCTCCAGATCCATGATGGCATCGCCCTGGGAGACCTTGCCGCCCTTCTTCACCTTGATCCCCTTGACCTTGCCGGCCTGGGGGGCAGGGATGTCGATGCTGGCCTTCTCGGATTCCAGGGTGATCAGCGGGTCCTCGGGCTTGACCGTGTCACCCGCCTTCACCAGGACGTCGATGATCTCAACGTCCTTGAAATCGCCGATATCCGGCACCTTGATCTCAACCACCTTGCCCATGACAGAACTCCAGTTGATCGTTTGCGTGAGGGGCGCGAGGTGGCCCGGTGTCGCGGGCCTACTGCCTTGCACAAGCCGCCCCTCTTGTATCTTGCCTCTTGGATCTTGTCTCTGCGCCTTCCTACAACAACATCCTGCGCATGTCCGACAGCCGGCTGCTCAAAAAGGTCGTGAACCGTGCGCCCAGGGCCCCGTCGACCACCCTGTGATCATAGGACAGGGACAGGGGCAGGATCATGCGCGGGGCGAATTCCTTGCCGTTCCACACCGGCTGCATCTTGGCGCGGGAGACGCCCAGGATGGCCACCTCGGGGGCGTTGACGATGGGGGTGAAGGAGGTCCCGCCGATGCCGCCGAGGCTGGAGATGGTGAAGCAGCCGCCCTGCATGTCGCCGGGCTTGAGCTTCTTGTCCCGGGCCTTGGTGGACATCTCCTGCAAGGCGGCGGCGATATCCACCAGACTCATGCGGTCCACGTCCCGGATCACCGGCACCACCAGCCCGTCCGGCGTGTCGACCGCCACACCGATGTGGTAGTACTGCTTCATGATCAGATTCTCCCCGGTGGCATCCAGGGAGGCGTTCACCCGGGGGTATTCCTTGAGCGCGGAGACCACCGCCTTCATCAGGAAGGCCAGGAAGGTGATCTTGATGCCCTTGTCCTTGTATTCCTCACCCAGGGTCTTGCGGAAGGACTCCAGCTCCGTGATATCCGCCTCGTCGAACTGGGTGACGTGGGGAATCGTCACCCAATTGCGGTGCAGGAACTGGCCCGTGAGCTTGTTGATCTTGGTGAGCGCCAGGGTATCCACCGGACCGAACTGACTGAAATCGATCTCCGGCATGGGCGCCACACCCAGACCACCGCCACCCTGTGACAGGGCGCGCTTGACGTAACCCTGTACGTCTTCCCTGAGGATACGGGCCTTGGGGCCGCTGCCATCCACCTGGCCCAGGTCCACGCCCAGCTCCCGTGCGAACTTGCGCACCGCGGGTGAGGCATGGGCCTTGCGAAAACCGTCCTCGTTGACGATACCGGCGGTGGGCGAGGGACGCGGACCGGCCGGCTTGGCCGGCGGCGCCTCGGCTTCGGACTTGTCTGCCTGGGGCTTCTCTTGCTTGTCCTTCTTTGGCTCGTCCTTCTTTGGCTCGGCCTTTTCCTGGCTTGCCTCGGGCGCGGTCTTCTTCGGCTCGTCCTTGGGCTTGTCCTCGCCAGCGGCTGCCCCGTCGGTTTCCATGTCGATGATGTGGTCCCCCTGGGAGACCCGGTCGCCCTTCTTTACCTTGAGCGCCTTGATCACACCATCACCCGGGGACGGGATGTCGATGGTGGCCTTGTCAGACTCCAGGGTGATGAGCGGTTCCTCGGCCTTGACCGGGTCGCCCGGCTTCACCAGAAGCTCAATGATCTCCACATCCTTGAAGTCCCCGATGTCCGGGACCTTCACCTCAACCACGTTGCTCATCTCGCAACTCCAGTGTTTTGTTATCGATCAACGTCTGACCACAATCCGCGCCCTGCTCAGGCACGCAGCGGATTGGGCCGGTTCACGTCGATACCGTATTTCTTGATGGCCTCGCCCACCTTGGAGGCGGGGATCGTGCCCTCGTCGGCCAGGGCCTTGAGGGCGGCCACGGCCACGAAGTGACTGTCCACCTCGAAGTGCCGGCGCAGGGCGGAGCGCAGGTCCGAGCGCCCGAAACCGTCGGTGCCCAGTACCACGTAGCGACCCGGGACCCAGGCGCGGATCTGGTCGGCGTAGGCCTTGACGTTGTCCGTGGCGGCCACCACCGGGCCTTGTGCGTCCTTAAGACATTGGGCCACATAGGCCTCCCGGGGTTTGGCGCCCGGGTTGAGCATGTTGTGCCGGTCGCAATCACGACCTTCCCGGGCCAGCTCGGTAAAGCTGGTGGCGCTCCAGATGTCGCACTCCACGCCGAAGTCCTTCTTGAGCAACTCGGCGGCAGCGATCACCTCCCGCAGGATGGTGCCCGAGCCCATGAGCTGCACCCGGAGCTTCTTGCGCCCGCCCTTCTGCAACAGGTACATGCCCTTGACGATACCTTCCTCGGCGCCCTTGGGCAGGGCCGGCTGTTGGTAGTTCTCGTTCATGGTGGTGATGTAATAGAAGACGCTCTGCTGCTCGGCGTACATGCGCCGCATGCCGTCGTGCACGATCACCGCCAGCTCGTAGGCGAAGGTGGGGTCGTAGCTGATGCAGTTGGGCACGTTGGCCGCCATCATCAGGCTGTGGCCGTCCTGATGCTGCAGGCCCTCGCCGGCCAGGGTGGTACGTCCGGCGGTGGCGCCCATCAGGAAGCCGCGGGCCTGCATGTCGCCGGCAGCCCAGATGAGATCCCCCACCCGCTGGAAGCCGAACATGGAGTAGAAGATGTAGAACGGGATCATGTTCACGCCGTGGGTGGAGTACGACGTGGCGGCGGCGATCCAGGAGGACATGGAACCGGCCTCGTTGATGCCTTCCTCCAGGATCTGACCCTGCTTGTCTTCCTTGTAATACATGACCTGCTCACGGTCCTGGGGCTCGTAGAGCTGGCCCACGGAGGAGTAGATACCCAACTGGCGGAACAGGCCCTCCATGCCGAAGGTGCGTGCCTCATCGGGGACGATGGGCACCACGTGACGGCCGATCTTCTTGTCCCGGACCAGGGCGGTGACCATGCGCACGAAGACCATGGTGGAGGACATCTCGCGCTCGCCGCTGGATTCCAGCAGTGCATCGAACACGGACATGTCCGGGATCTCCAGGGGCGCGGCACTGTGCTTGCGCACCGGCATGTAGCCACCCAGGGACTTGCGCCGGGTGTGCATGTACTGCATCTCCGGTGCGTCCTCGGCAGGCTTGATGTATTCGGCCTTCTCCACCTGCTCGTCGGTGAGCGGGATGTTGAAACGGTCGCGGAAGATCTTCATGTCCTCCACGCCCAGCTTCTTCTGGCTGTGGGTGCGCATCTGGCCTTCGCCGGCGCCGCCCATGCCATAGCCCTTCACCGTATGGGCCAGGATGACGGTCGGGCCATCCGTGTACTCGGCGGCGGCCTTGTAGGCGGCGTAGACCTTGTAGGGGTCGTGACCGCCCCGATTCAGGCGCCAGATATCCTCGTCGGTCATCTTGGCCACCATGGCCTTGAGCTCGGGGTGCTTACCGAAGAAGTGTTCGCGAACATAGGCGCCATCCTTGGACTTGTAGTTCTGATAATCGCCGTCCACGGCCTCCATCATGCGCTGTTGCAACAGACCCTTGGTGTCACGGGCCAGCAGGGGGTCCCAGTAGCTGCCCCAGATCACCTTGATCACGTTCCAGCCGGCGCCACGGAAGATGGCCTCCAGCTCCTGGATGATCTTGCCGTTGCCGCGCACCGGGCCGTCCAGGCGCTGCAGGTTGCAGTTGACCACGAAGTTGAGGTTGTCCAGCTTCTCCCGGGAGCCCAGGGTGATGGCACCCAGGGTCTCGGGCTCATCCACCTCGCCGTCGCCCACGAAGCACCAGACTTGGCGGTCCTTGGTCTTGGCCAGGCCACGGTCCTGCAGGTACTTCATGAAACGGGCCTGGTAGATGCTCATGATGGGCCCCAGACCCATGGACACCGTGGGGAACTGCCAGAAGTCCGGCATCAGCCAGGGGTGCGGGTAGGAAGACAGGCCCTTGCCATCCACCTCGCGGCGGAAATGATCCAGTTGCTCCTCGGTGAGCCGGCCTTCCAGGAAGGCGCGGGCATACATGCCCGGCGAGGAATGGCCCTGGACGAACAGCAGGTCGCCGCCGTGTTCATGGGAGGGCGCGCGCCAGAAATGGTTGAAGCCCACGTCGTAGAGGGTGGCCGCGGAGGCGAAGGTGGCGATATGACCACCCAGCTCGGCACTGACCCGGTTGGCCTTCACCACCATGGCCATGGCGTTCCAGCGGATGTAGGACCGGATGCGGTGCTCCAGCTCTCCGTCACCGGGGTAGTCAGGCTCCAGGTGCGGCGGGATGGTGTTCACGTAGGCCGTATTGGCCGAGTAGGGCAAATAGGTGCCGGAGCGCCGGGCCTGGTCCACCAGGCGTTCCAGGAGAAAGTGGGCGCGCTCGGGCCCCTCCGCCTTGATCACCGCATCGAGGGCGTCGAGCCACTCCTGGGTTTCCTGGGCATCCAGATCCTGGGTCTGATTCTGCTGTGTCATGCCAGCCTCGTGAGTTCAGAATCCGGACCGGCCTCCCCTCCGCGCCTGCAATGGCCGGGTCTGCGGGAGAATGGGGAAAAACCGGGGGGAATCCTGATAAGTTAGTTATTCTGTCAGGCCCGCGCCGCGACAACGCGAAACGCGATAAAGCCGGTTATCTTCATGCCTTGGCGCAGACAGGTCAAGGTGGACCCTGCCGGCCCCGGATCTCCGTCATAAACGCAAACACCCGAAAAGACACAGGAATTATGCCATGCCCGCCCCCCAGACGCTCACCCTGAGACGCCCCGACGACTGGCACCTTCACCTGCGCGACGGCGCGATGCTCGCCGATGTGGTACCCCACACCGCCGCACGCTTCGCCCGGGCCATCATCATGCCGAATCTCAAACCGCCGGTGACCACCGTGGACCAGGCTACCGCCTACCGGGAACGCATCCTGGCGGCGGTACCGGCGGACGTGGATTTCACGCCCCTGATGACCCTCTACCTCACGGACAACACCTCAGCCGGGGAGGTCACACGGGCAAAGGACAGCGGCATCGTCTTCGGCGTGAAGCTCTATCCCGCCGGGGCCACCACCCATTCGGACGCCGGCGTGACCGATGTCCGCCACACCTACAAGGCCCTGGAGGCCATGCAGACGGCGGGCCTGCCCCTGCTGGTCCATGGCGAGGCCACAGACCCGGCCGTGGACGTGTTCGACCGGGAGGCGGTGTTCATCGAGCAGACCCTTATACCTTTGCTCAAGGATTTCCCTGAACTGAAGGTGGTGTTCGAGCACATCACCACCGCCGACGCCGTGGCCCTGGTGCGGGAGGCCGGGGACCAGGTGGGCGCCACGGTCACCCCCCAGCACATCCTCATGAACCGCAATGCCCTGTTCCAGGGCGGCATCCGCCCCCATCACTACTGCCTGCCGGTGCTCAAGCGCGAGCGCCACCGCAAGGCCATCATGGACGTCCTGGCAGAAGGCCACCCCCGTTTCTTCCTGGGCACCGACAGCGCCCCCCACCCCAAGGGCGCCAAGGAATCCGCCTGCGGCTGCGCCGGCATCTACAGCGCCCATGGCGCCATCGAACTCTATGCCGAGGCCTTCGAGCAAGCCGGCGCTCTGGCGCATCTGGAGGCCTTCGCCAGCCTCAACGGCCCGCGTTTCTACGGCCTGCCGGTGAACGAGGACCGCATCACCCTGGTGAAGCAGGACTGGGAGGTACCCGGGGAATATCCCCTGGGCGGCGAGACCGTGGTGCCGTTGCGGGCCGGCGAAAAGATTGGCTGGCGGCTCGGCTGAGCCCGGGAGGGGGGAAGGCGGGAGGGGTGAGGCGACAGGGGTGGAGCGGCAGGGGTGAGGGGACAGGCGACAGGCGTAAACCCCACCCCCTCCCCGGCCCTCCCCCGTGAAGGGGAGGGGGTGTTGCTCGCGGCGTTCCGCTTTTCCCCTCACGCCTCACGCCTCACACCTCACCTGTATTACCCTATGCCCCATGACTGAGACATCCGACTTCATCCCCATGGGACAGCGCTTCAGGGGATTTCTGCCCGTTGTGGTGGACGTGGAGACCGGCGGCTTCAATGCGCGCACCGATGCCCTGCTGCAGGTGGCGGCGGTGTTGTTGCGCATGAATCCCGATGGCCAGATCTTCCGGCACCAGACCCTGTCCTTTCATGTGCAGCCCTTCGAGGGCGCGAACATGGACCCCAAGTCCCTGGAAGTGACCGGCATCAATCCCTGGCATCCCCTGCGCATCGCCCACCCCGAAAAGGAGGCCCTGGCCTCGGTGTTTCGCGGCGTGCGCGAGGAAATGAAGATCAACGCCTGCAAGCGGGCCATCCTGGTGGGACACAACGCGGGCTTCGACCTGTCCTTCATCCACCAGGGCGCAGAGCGAACCGGGCTCAAGCGCAATCCCTTCCACCCCTTCAGCAGCCTGGATACCGTGACCCTCGCGGCCATGGCCTTCGGCCAGACGGTACTGGCACGGGCGGTGCAAGCGGCGGGCATGGACTGGAGCAACAGCGACGCCCATTCGGCCGTCTACGATGCGGAAAAGACCGCGGACCTGTTTTGTCACGTGGTCAACCGCTGGGGTCCGGTGGGCCTGCCAGCGGACGAAGCGCTCATGGACAAGGCCTGAACAAGCCGTTATAACGGCCCGAGGGAGTTGCCGGCGCCATGACCATCAGTGACGGCACAACAACAAACACACCAAAAGCCAAGGCTGATCCTCGGATGGTCGAAGACCTCGCCATCGTCATCGTTGACGACATGCAATACAGCCGCACCGTTTTGCGCACCACGCTCAATCGGATCGGATACACGGACATTCGCATGGCGGCCTCGGCATCCGAGTCCCTGGCCATGCTCAGTGACCGGCGCGCCGAGGTGGTGCTGGCGGACTGGGTGATGCCGGAGATGAACGGTCTGGAGCTGACCGCCGCCATTCGCGTCAAGGATGAGGAGCGGGACCACTACACCGCCATCATCCTGTTCACAGGCAAGGAAGGTGACGAGCCCATGATGGAGGCCTTCAGTCATGGCGTGGACGACTATCTAACCAAGCCCGTGAAGCAGGTTCAGCTGGCTGCCCGTGTCTTCGCGGCCGGACGCATCGCCCGCCTGCAGAACACCGTGCTCGAGACCTCCTCGGCGCTGACCGCCGCCAATCGCCAGCTGGAATACCTCTCCACCACCGACCCGCTCACAGGACTGCCGAACCGGCGTGCCTTGAACAAGCGCCTGGAAGCGGCCCTGCTGGAGACCCAGGCGCGCAACGGCGGTCTGTGCGTGGGGCTGCTGGACCTGGATCACTTCAAGCAGATCAACGACACCTATGGCCACGATGTGGGCGACGAGGTGTTGACCACCCTGTCAAAGCGGCTGCGCCTGGCGCTGAGGCCCATGGACATGGTGGCCCGGCTGGGGGGAGAGGAATTTGCCCTGGTGATGCACTTTCACGATGTCGGTCATTGCGATCCGAGCATCTTCCTGCGGGTGCTGGACACGATCAGACGTGAGGCCTTCCCCACCTCCGAAGGCCCCATCCCCGTGACCGCCTCCATCGGTGCCTGCTGCTACCGGCACGGCGAGGACATGGCCACCATCCAGGGGCTGCTCAAGAGCGCCGACCAGAACCTCTACAAGGCCAAGGCACAGGGACGGAACAGGGTTGTGGGGTGAGGATGAAGGATGAAGGATGAAGGCAGAGCGTAGTGCCTGATCTCACTCAACCTTCATCCTTGTGCCTTCATCCTTTTGTTTTCGCAGCCGCCTCATCCACCATCTTCTTCAACTCACCGTTCTGGAACAACTCCAGGGTGATGTCGCAGCCGCCCACTAGTTCGCCGTCCACATAGACCTGGGGGAAAGTGGGCCAGTTGGCGTACTGGGGCAGGGCCTGCATGATCTCCTGATCGGCGATCACGTTCACATAGGCGAACTCCTGCCCGCACTGCTTAAGGGCCTCCACGGTGCGGCTGGAAAACCCGCACATGGGGAACTGGGGGGTGCCTTTCATGAAGATCACCACGGAATGACCTTCGACCTGCTGTTTGATGCGTTCGAGCGCGTCCACGTCTTTTTCCTCTCAAAACATTCAGTTGTCTGATGGCCACACAGTCTATACCCCGGCTCTCCTGGAATAAACGGGCCGCCGGCAGGGGCATCCGAACAACTACCTGCACCACGAAGCCCACGAAGGGCACGAAGGGAATGAAATCCATAGGGTTTTCTTCGTGCCCTTCGTGGGCTTCGTGGTTCAGGGAAACGCAGTTCAAGCCATGGCGTCCACGTTGCGTTGCAGCCAGAACTCCAGCAGGGCCAGGTGCCAGAGCTTGCTGCCCTGGATGCGGGTGAGGTGTTGCTCGGGGGCCTTGAGCAGACTATCCACGTAATCCCGCTGGTACAGGCCCCGCTCCCGGCAGGCCCGGGAATCGAGGATCTCGCGCATGAAGCCCAGGAATTCACCGCGCACGTATTTCAGGGCTGGCACCGGGAAGTAGCCCTTGGGCCGGTCGATGACCGCATCGGGCAGACGCCCCCGGGCGATCTGGCGCAGGACATACTTGCCGCCGTCACGCAGCTTGAGCTCCGGGGGCATGGCGGCGGCCAGTTCCACCAGCTCGTGGTCGAGGAACGGCACCCGGGCCTCCAGGCCCCAGGCCATGGTCATGTTGTCCACCCGCTTGACCGGGTCATCCACGATGAGTGTGGTCACATCCAGACGCAGTACGGCATCCAGCATGGTGTCCGCCCCGGGGGCGTCCAACAGCTCGCCGATCAGGGCGCCGGTGTGATCCCCGTCCACCAGGGCCGGGTCGATCATGCGGGCAAACTCGTCGTGGTCCCGATCAAAGTAGTGGCGCCGGAAACGCTCCACCCGGCTGCCTTCGGTCTCCTCGGCCATGCGCGGATACCAGAAATAGCCGCCAAAGACCTCGTCCGCACCCTGCCCCGACTGCACCACCTTGACGTGTTCGGAGACCTGCTGGGAAAGCAGGTAGAAGGCCACCGCATCCTGGCCCACCATGGGCTCGGCCATGGCATCCACCGCCTCGGGCAGGCGGGTGAGCACCTCATCATTGGGGATATGAAAACGATGATGCTCGGTGGCGTAACGCTCGGCCACCGGGTCGGAGTACTCGAATTCGCTGCCCTTCTCCTCGGGCTGATCCTCGAAACCCACGGTGAAGGTCTTCAATCCCTGCACGCCGCTTTCGGCCAGTAGTGCCACCAGCAGGCTGGAATCCAGGCCGCCGGAAAGCAGCACGCCCACGGGCACGTCGGCGATCTGCAACCTGCGCTCAACGGCAAGACGCAGGCTCTCGTGGATCGCCTCGATCCATTCTGCTTCGCTGCGGGGCTGCGAGGGACGCACGGCGTCCAAGTGCCAGTAGCGGGTCAGGTGACTGCGGCCATCGGCCTCGATGGTCAGGGTATGGGCCGGGGGCAGCTTGCGGATGCCCTTGAACAGGGTCCGGGGTGCGGGCACCACCGCATGCAGGGTGAAGTGATGGTGCAGGGCCACGGGGTCGATGGCAGTGTCCACACCCCCGGCGGCCAGCAGGGCCTGGGTGTTGGAGGCAAAACGCAGGCGCTTGCTGTCCTGGCTGTAATAAAGCGGTTTGATGCCCATGCGATCCCGGGCCAGGAACAGACGGCGGTTGCGCAGATCCCAGACGGCGATGGCGAACATGCCCTTGAAGTGCCGAACGCAGTCGCCGCCCCATTCGGCGTAGGCCTTGAGAATCACCTCGGTATCGCCCGTGGAGAAGAACCGGTGCCCACGGGCCTCCAGCTGACCACGCAGGTCGCGGAAGTTGTAGATCGTGCCGTTGAACACCACCGCCAGGCCCAGACCCGGATCCAGCATGGGCTGATGGGCCCGTTCGGACAGATCCAGGATGGACAGGCGCCGGTGACCAAAGGCCAGCGCACCATCGCTCCAGGTCCCTTCATGGTCAGGGCCACGACGCTCCAGACGATCCAGCATGCGCCGGATGGAGGCAAGCTC
>JAIVHA010000238.1 GCA_020201295.1 Lysobacteraceae bacterium
GAATACGGCCACGCGCAGCGCGCGCTCGGCCAGGCGTGGGTCCCGCGTCTGGCCCGCCGCCTCCAGCAGATAGCGGACAGCCTCGTCCAGCGCGCCACGCTGCCCGGCAATCTCGCCCAGCAGGATGTCGTAGAGCAGCACCTCGCTCAACTCGGCGTCCGCACCCGGCGCGGGGGGCGGGGCCGGCTGAGCGGCGACCGGCTCCGCAGGCGGAGCGGGCGACGGCCGGGCCGGTTCGGGCCCCCGCGGAAGAGCGCAGGCCGTCATCAGTACCGCCAACAAGAGGGGCAGCAGCAAGCGCCCACCCGGCGTGGCCGGGCGTGTATACAGGGCAGACTTCATCGATATAGGCATATTCATCATTGTGTCGACACCGGCCAACAGACCGAGAAAGCAGGACAAGACGGGGCCTGGCCATCCCCCAAGGGGACGCGGACCCGGCACATCCATTGTAGGGCCAAGGCGGCACAAACTGGCACCACTATACGCAATTACGCGACATTACGCGCCACACTGCCACCACGATCCGGCTTGTATTCGCCCAAGGCATCCTTCAAAATTTCCCGTTGACTCCTCCAATCGCATCCCTCCATGCCCCTGATCGCGCTCGGCATCAATCATCGCACTGCCCCGGTGGAACTCCGCGAACGCGTGGTGTTCGCCCCGGAGCGGATGCAGGAGGCCCTGCGCGAGCTGACCGGGCTGCCGGGCATCCAGGAAGCGGCCATCCTCTCCACCTGCAACCGCACCGAGCTCTACGTGGGCAGCGAGGAGGATCCCGGCGACGCCGTCATCCACTGGCTGAGCCGCTTCCATCACCTGGATGAAGGCTCGCTGCGTCCCTATCTTTATACCCTCCGGGATGCCGACACGGTACGCCATATGCTGCGCGTGGCCGCCGGGCTGGACTCCATGATCCTGGGCGAGCCGCAGATCCTCGGCCAGATGAAATGCGCCTACCAGTGCGCCACCGAGGCCGGTTGCGTGGACACCCAGCTCAGCCGCCTGTTCCAGCACACCTTCGCGGTGGCCAAGCAGGTACGCACCGACACCGCCATCGGCGCCAGCCCCGTATCCGTGGCCTTCGCCGCGGTGAGCCTGGCGCGGCAGATCTTCGGTGACCTGGAGCAACAAACCGCCCTGCTGATCGGCGCCGGGGAAACCATCGAACTGGCCGCTCGCCACCTGCATGAACATGGCCTCGGGCGCATGATCGTCGCCAATCGCACCGTGGAGCATGCCCATAACCTCGCCAGCCTGTTCAACGGCTACGGCATCGGCCTGGAGGAGATTCCCGCCCACCTGGCGGAGGCGGACATCGTCATCTCCTCCACCGCCAGCAGCACGCCCATCCTCACCCTGCCCACCGTGAAGCAGGCGCTCAAGGCGCGCAAGCATCGCCCCATCTTCATGGTGGACATCGCCGTGCCGCGTGACATCGAGCCACGAATCGGCGAACTGGACGACATCTTCCTGTACACCGTCGACAACCTGCAGGAAGTGATCCAGGAGAACCTGAAATCCCGCCAGGCCGCCGCCCGCCAGGCGGAGGAGATGATCGATATCCAGGTGAACCACTTCATCGCCTGGCAGCGCTCCCGGGACGCGGTCCCCACCATCCGCCAGCTGCGGGAACAGGCGGAAGCCCAGCGTGACGAAGTGCTGCAGAAGGCGCGGCAACAGCTGGCCAGCGGCAGGGACCCGATGCAGGTGGTGGAATACCTGGCCCATACCCTGACCAACAAGCTCATCCACCAGCCCAGCATCCACTTGCGTCAGGCCGGCAGCGACGGCCGCACCGACCTGCTCGAGGCCGCGCGCGAACTGCTGAACCTGCCCGAATCCAAATAACCCCGCCCCTGTCCACAGGGGCCCAGCCGGTAGTCACCCGCCATCGTGAAAGCATCCCTACTTCGCAAACTGGAAACCATTACCGAACGGGTCGAGGAACTCAGCGGCCTGCTGGCCGATCCCGAAACCCTGTCCAGCCAGGACCGTTACCGTACCCTGTCCCAGGAATACGCCCAGCTGCAGCCGGTAGTGGAAACTTTCCAGGCCTGGCAACAGGCCCGCGATGACCAGGCCGCCGCGGAGGAGATGCGCCGCGACACCGACCCGGAAGTGCGTGCCATGGCCGAGGAAGAACTCGCCACCACCACGGAAAGACTCGCGGCACTGGAACAGGACCTGCGGAAACAGCTGCTGCCCAGGGATCCGCGCGACAACAACAACGTGTTCCTGGAAATCCGTGCCGGCACCGGCGGCGACGAGGCCGCCATCTTCGCCGGTGACCTGTTCCGCATGTATTCCCGCTTCGCCGAACTGAAACGCTGGCAGGTGGAGGTGCTGAACGAGAGCCTGGGCGAACATGGTGGCTACAAGGAAATCATCGCGCGCATCATCGGCCAGGGTGTTTATGCCAATCTCAAGTTCGAGTCCGGCGCCCACCGGGTGCAGCGCGTGCCGGAAACCGAATCCCAGGGCCGTATCCACACCTCCGCGGCCACCGTGGCCATCATGCCCGAGGCCGAGGAAATGGAGGCCATCGAGGTCAACCCCGCGGACCTGAAAGTGGACACCTACCGCGCCTCCGGCGCCGGCGGCCAGCACATCAACAAGACCGATTCCGCCATCCGCATCACCCACCTGCCCACGGGCATCGTGGTGGAATGCCAGGACGAGCGTTCCCAGCACAAGAACCGCGCCCGCGCCCTCTCCCTGCTCCCGGTGATCCAGCCGCTCATCCACGAGTACCAGGCCGACCAGCTGGCGGCGTTGGGGAATTGAAGGCCTTCCGTCCTGTAGGAGCGGCCTCTGGCCGCGAACCGCCTGCCACCCCGGTTCGCGGCCAGAGGCCGCTCCTACATGCCAGGAACCGTTTTCCCACGAGGTGATGGCTGCCGCTATGCCTCCCGTCAGTATCCAGTCCCTGCTCGCCGCCGCCACCGAGGCGCTGTCCGCCTCCAGCGAGAGCCCGCGCCTGGACGCCGAGCTCCTGCTCGCCCATGCCCTCGGAAAGGAACGCAGCTACCTGCGCAGCTGGCCGGAACGCTGTCCCACCGCGACAGAAACAGCAGAGTTCCATGCCCTGCTGGCGCGCCGCCAGGCCGGGGAACCCGTTGCCCATCTACTCGGGGTGCGCGAATTCTGGTCCCTGGACCTGCAGGTCACGCCGGATACCCTGATCCCGCGCCCGGAAACCGAGCTGCTGGTGGAGCGGGCGCTGCTGCATATCCCCGCCGACCGCCCCGCGAGCGTCGCCGATCTCGGCACCGGCAGCGGCGCCATCGCCCTGGCCATCGCCAGCGAACGCCCACGCGCCCGCATCCTTGCCATCGATCTCTCCGCCGCGGCCCTGGCGGTGGCGCGCCGCAACGCCGCCGCCCATGCCATCCACACCGTGGAATTCCAGGAAGGCGACTGGTGCGTGGGCCTGCCCGCCGACAGCTTCGATGTCATCCTGAGCAACCCGCCCTACATCGCCGCACAGGACCCGCACCTGGCGCAAGGGGATGCCCGCTTCGATCCCCGCGGCGCGCTGGTCTCGGGAGCCGATGGCCTCGACGACCTGCGTCGCCTGATCCCCGCGGCCCTGGCCTGCCTGAAACCGGGCGGCTGGCTGCTGGTGGAACACGGGTATGACCAGGGGCCCGCATTGCTGCGGCTGTTCGAGGCGGCGGGCTACCAGGATGTCCAGGATCATGCGGACCTGGCCGGCCACAGCCGGATGACCGAGGGAAAACGTCCGCAACAAGGCATTCCGCAACCAGGCAAGGCTTGAACCCGGCCCACCCAGCCAATGGTCATCGGGTGGCCAGGGGCCAGTGATGGACAAAGAGGGTGTTGACTTGTTTGATGCGAATGATTATCGTTTGCATTCCATCCAGGCAACCCGAGGAACTCCACCATGATGGACCACCGCACGCTGCAGAAACCGAAACGGGAGAGCCCGTCCCGGGTCTACAGCGCCGAACTGCTTGGCAGCACCCGCGAACTCGTCATTCTGCACCGCGGCGAGGAGTATCGCCTGCGCATCACCGGCAATGACAAACTGCTGCTGACCAAGTAAATCCAATCCTACCCAGCCAGCCCCCTACGCCAGCCAGGAAACATGACATGAAGAGGACCACATCATGTGCACTGGCCACGACCAGCTCAAGGTAACCATCACCACTGAATCCCCGCCCGTCAGTCCCGTGGCGCCAAACATCCGTGCGGATGAGGGCGCCAAGTCCACCGCTTGTGGCAATGCCTGCCCAGGCTGCACAGCCCGCCATGCACGCACCGGCAACTGACAGGAGGCTTCCCATGCAGGCACTCGACACCATCCCATATCGTCCCGCCCGGCACTCGCTCGCCAGCGATGAACTTCCGGGCTTTCGCCCCCGCTACCTTGGCCTGAGCGAGGCGGAATTTCTTGCCCTCTCCTGCGGCCATCACACCCGGCGCCTCAAGAACGACTGGCTGCCCCTGCTCCACTGGCTGCGCGGCATCCCGGCCCTGCGCAGCATCACCACCAATGCCGCGGCGGCCCTGGAACAGCCATTGGCCCACGAGGACGCCGGCGTCTCCGGCCATTCACTGCGTCTGCGTGGGCCGGACCAGGAGCTGGAATTCGATTTCAGCCAATGGCACTGCGGCTTCGCCGTGGCCGCGGACGTCGACGGCACGCAGCGGGCGGGACTGCGCTTCTTCAACCCGCGCGGCGACCTGTTGCACAGCATCGAGGCCGAAGCGCCGTTCCGGCTGTCGCTGGACAGGAGTGCCGCCTTTCACGCCGCCGACCAGGGCCGGGAGCAGCCCCTGCCCTGTCCACGCCCTGCCACCCCGACGCAACTCGATGCCTTCGATGCCGAATGCCTGCGGTTATGGTGGCAACTGCCGCTGGAGCTTACCGCCAGGCCGGTTCCCGGCCTGGCACCGGTGCCACGGGGCAGGCTGCTGGCGGCACTTGGCCAGGACCATGCCATCCGGGTAGAGCTCAGCGCCCTCCACACCCTGGTGGAGTGCCTCGATGCCTTCGAACAGGAATGCCTGCGTCTGACCGTGGCCAACCACGGCGCGGTGCAACGTTGTCGTGGCCGCGGTTTCTATGCCGCCCGGATGGAAGCGGCGCTACTGCTGCACAACGAGACCTGTACCCTGCGCCTGCTGCCCCAGGCGGTGCATACCGCCTGGATCGTGAGCAAGCCGACCCACCAGGGCGAACGCCTCGGCCTGGAACTGCACGACGAACACGGGGAGTTACTGGCCGGCATCGACGCCGCCGCGCAAACCAGCGGTCTGCGCACGGCCTGGGCCACCCTGCTGGAGGCGATCCGGGAGGAAACCAGGATAAAGGAGTAAACCCGGTTTCCAGGGATGCGAGGAGACGGAGGACCACAGAGTTCGATATTTCATCAACAGCAATGCCGGCTGCCGGTCAGGCCCTCGATCGGCAGCCGCTTCTTAATCAACCCATATGGAGACCCCTGTCATGTCCATCGTTAGCAAAACCCTCCCGGCAACGGCCCTTGTCACGCTGCTCACGATCGGCGGCCCGGCGCATGCCGATGAGCGCCCTGATCATTTCAAGGGCCTGCCGGCCAATACCCTGGAAGAGGCCGTCCGCAATTTTTCGGAACACAACCACAAGCTGGAGGCGGTGCTCACCCAGGATACGCTCACCAGCCGCGAGCTCTTCGCCATCCATGAGCTGACCTACACGCTGGAAAACGCACTGGAAAGAATCAACACCGAACTCGAGGCCCTGGCCGAGACCCTGGAAGAAGTGCATGTGGCATCGGAAACGGCCGACACGGAAACCGTGCGCTCAAAGGGGGGAGAATACCTGTCCGTATCCCGCAAAATGATCCCCTGACCCTGCGCGACTTGCGGTTCGGCTGGCGATCTTCACGACTCTTGCACCCGCCTCATTCCGTGAGGCGGGTGCTTGCGCTGTATTAGCCATCTCCCGCC
>JAIVHA010000239.1 GCA_020201295.1 Lysobacteraceae bacterium
GGAACTGTCGACCCTCGTCGCAGGGGGAGTGGATCTGTACCAGCCAGGAATCTCCCACCGAGGCCAGCCCCCCGCCGACGGACAGCCCGCCCGTGGCGGAACCAACCATCCCCATGGCAACGCCAGGCCGTGAGGAAGCGACACCTGTACCACCCACCAGCGCGCCCCCCGCGCCGGTTTCCCCGCAGGCCACGCCGGCCGGTCCTGTCGACCCCGCCTGGGTACTGTGCCCGCCCCTGCCGGAGCGCGGACTGCACCTTGCCACGGTCCCCGACCGGGAACTGGCCACTACCACGCTGGAGGCCGACCAGGTCATCTCCCATGGCGACGCGCGTTACGAACTGCTGGGTGACGCCATCATCCAGCGCGCCGACCAGCGCGTGGCGGCGGATCACATCCTGTTCGATGATGGGCAACGCAGCGTCGACGCCACCGGCCAGGTGCGCTTTGACGAACCGGACCTGCATCTCGAGGCCGAGCGCGCCCGGCTGCTGCTCGACACGGACGAGGGTGAGATCGAACCCGTGGACTACCGGCTCTATTCGGCCCATGCCCGTGGCAGCGGCAGCATCCTGTTCCTCGAGGGCCCGGACCGCAAGCGCCTGCGGGACGCCACCTACACCACCTGCGCACCCGGCAGCGATGCCTGGCGCCTGCGCGCCAGCCAGGTGCTGCTGAAGCAGGACGAGGGCACGGGCGTGGCACGCCATGCACGCCTGGAGGTGCGCAATATCCCGGTGTTCTACACCCCCTATATCAGCTTCCCCATCGATGACCGGCGCCGCTCCGGCTTCCTGATCGCCGGCATCGGCAGATCCGACCAGAGCGGTTTCGACCTGCGCCTGCCCTACTACTGGAACATCGCCGCCGACCGGGACGCCACCCTTACGCCCCGCTACCTGGAGAAGCGCGGGCTGATGCTGGACACGGAATGGCGCTATCTCAATCGCCGCAGCGTGGGCCAGCTGGACCTGGCCGTACTGCCGGGCGACGAGGCCTTCGGCGCCGACCGTCACCTGTTCGCCTACCGTCATCAGGGCACCCTGGGCGAGCGCCTGCGTATCGAGGCGGACCTGAACGATGTTTCCGACGCGGCCTATTTCAACGACTTCGGGGAAAGCCTGGAATTCACCAGCATCACCCATCTGGAACGGCGTCTCGAGGCCACCTACCAGGGGGACTGGTGGCGCCTGCAGGGCCGGGCGCAGAACTTCCAGACCGTGGACCCGACCATTCTCAGCCGCCCCTATGCACGCCTGCCGCAGATCAGCTTCACGGCACGCACGCCGGTACGGCCCTTCGGGCTCGAGAGCAGCCTGGGCACCGAGTTCACCGCCTTCGATCACAGCCGCTCCGACCTGGTGGACACGGGCAACCGCCTCGACCTGCGCCCGCGCCTGAGCCTGCCACTGCGCCGTACCGCCTATGAGATCATCCCGACCCTGACCGTGGCCCATACCCAGTATGAGCTCGAACGGGTGGACCCGACCCTCGACAGCAACCCCAGTCGCACCACGCCCATCGTCAGCCTGGACAACCGGGTGTATTTCGAACGCCAGACCGAATTGTTCGGCCATGCCTACCAGCAGACCCTGGAGCCGCGCGCCTTCTATGTCTACGCGCCGGCCCGCGATCACCGCGATATCCCCCTGTTCGACAGCGGCAACCGCAGCTTCCGCTTCCGGGAACTGTTCACGGAGAACCGTTTCACCGGCGCCGACCGGGTGGGCGATGCCAACCAGCTGGCCCTGGCGGTGACCAGTCGCTACCTGGACCCGCTCAGCGGAACCGAGCGAGTGCGCGCCAGCATCGGCCAGCTGTTCTATTTCGAGGATCGCGAGGTAACGCTGCAGAATACCGCGGCGCTGGAGGAAGGACAGTCGGATATCGCCGGCGAACTGGAAGTCAACCTGCCCGGCCCCTGGACCCTGTACAGCGACGCCCTGTGGAATCCCGAGGATGGCAGCACGCGCCAGAGCAACACGGGCATCCACTACCGGGGGGGGGCACGTCGGGTGGCCAACCTGTCCTATCGCTACACCAAGGGCAGCCTGGCGCAATTGGACGCCTCCTGGCTCTGGCCGCTGAGCCGCCAGTGGCACCTGGCCGGGCGCTGGAACTATTCCCTGCAGGACAACCGCACCCTGGAAGCCCTGTTCGGCGCCGAATACGACAGCTGCTGCTGGGCCCTGCGCATCGCCTGGCGCACCCTGCTACCGAGTGGCGTGGCGGGTGAATATAACCAGGGCCTGTACCTGGAATGGGAACTCAAGGGCATGACCAGCCTGGGGGACAAGGTCGAGTCCCTGATGAAAAGTGGTATCCTTGGCTATCATCCCTGACCGTAAAGTTTCTCCCCAATGAAGATAACCGCATTCCCTTCCCTGCTGGCGCTCCTGGCAGGCCTGCTGCTCTCCCTTCCCAGCCAGGCCGAGCAAGCCCTCAACCGCATCGTGGCCGTGGTCAACGACGGCGTGGTGCTGCAGAGCCAGCTGGACCGGCGCACCGACCAGATCCGTCAGCAGCTGCTCGAGCGGGATACCCGCCTGCCGCCCACGGATGTCTTGCGCAAGCAGGTGCTGGAACGCCTGATCCTGGAAGAGATCCAGCTGCAGCTGGCCGCGAGCATGAACATCCGCATCGAGGATGAGCTGCTGAACGCCAACCTGCGCCAGATGGCCGAGGCCAACAACCTGGACCTGGCCGGTTTCCGCCAGGCGCTGGAGGCGGAAGGCTATTCCTTCGCCGAATTCCGCGACGAGGTACGCAAGCAGCTCATCATCGCCCGACTGCACGCCCAGCAGGTGGAAAACCGCATCCAGGTCAGTGAACAGGAAATCGAGAACCTGCTCACCAGCCAGGAGTATGGCGCCGATGACCGTGAATACCTGCTGTCCCACATCCTGGTGGCGCTGCCGGAAGCCGCCAGCCCCCAGCAGATCCAGGAAGCCCAGGCGCGGACGGAAAGTCTGCTGGAACGGCTGCGCGCCGGCGAGGAGTTCAGCCAGATGGCCGTGGCCGAATCCGATGGACAGCAGGCCCTGGAAGGCGGCAGCCTCGGCTGGCGCAAGGCCAGCCAGTTGCCCAGCCTGTTCGCCGACGTGGCCCGAAACCTGGAGCGGGGTGAGATCAGCGCACCCATCCGCAGCGCCAGTGGCTTCCATATCGTGCGCATGGATGACCTGCGCGGTGGTGACGAACGCCATGTGATCACCCAGACCCATGCCCGCCACATTCTGCTCCGCCCCGATGAACTGCAATCCGCCGCCCAGGTGGAAAACCGCCTGTTACAGCTGCGCCGGCGCATCGAGGGCGGTGACGATTTCGAAACCCTGGCCCGCGCCCATTCCCAGGACGCCGTATCCGCCGCGCGCGGCGGTGATCTCGGCTGGAGCAATCCCGG
>JAIVHA010000089.1 GCA_020201295.1 Lysobacteraceae bacterium
TAAGCCGGAAGATGCCCGTCATTGCGAGGAACGAAGTGACGCGGCAATCTCCAACTGACTGATTTCATGGTAGGAGATTGCCGCGCTTCGCTCGCAATGACGTTAAGTCAGTGCCATTCGACTTAGGACTGATCTCGGCAACTGCTCCATGCGTTGCTCTACCTCCTGCATCCATGCAGTCGTACTGCGCCGGGGGGAGAGCGGTCCATTTTTCCGATCCTTTTCGTCGAATAGCTACGGCTATTCTCCCCAAACGATCGAAAAACTGTCCTCGCTCTCCCCCCTTGCTCGCTACGATCGCCTAAGTCCGACAGGCTCCTAGCGGTCCGGCAGGCGGTATCCGTCCGCCAGGATGATCGCCGCGGCCACGGGGTCCTGGCGTATCCAGTGCAGGAACCGTTGCGCGGTTTTCGGGTTCCTGGCCGTGGTCAACAGTACCACTTCCTGGCGAATCGGCGGGTAATCGTCCGGCCGGGGTAGCCAGCGCGAACCAGGGCCGTGGCGGCGTTCGTGGTCGATCACCTGGGACAGGGCCACGAAGCCCGCTGGCGCATTGCCGGTGACGAGGAAGTTGAAGGCCTGGCCGACACTCTGCCCGCGCACCAGCTGGTCCGGCGCCAGGCGGATGTCATGCCGCTCGAGCACGGCCATGGCGGCGCTGCCATAGGGTGCGATACGGGGATTCGCCATGGCGAGCCGCGGGTAGTCGTCGCTTTTCAGAAAGGCCAGCCCATCCTGCGGGATCCGCCCCGCAGTGGGGCTCCACAGCACCAGTACCCCCTCGGCATAGACGAAGGGACTGTCAGGCAGGGCATGGCCGGAACGGACCAGGTCCCGGCTGCGCCGGTCATCGGCACTGAAGAAAAGGTCGAAGGGCGCGCCCTGGCGGATCTGGGCGTAATGCTTTCCCGAGGCGGCACTGCTGATGATCAGGCGGGTGCCGGTCTCCCGGGCATAGGCCTGCCCCAGTCGTTCCAGGGTGGCCGCGAAATTGGCGGCCACCGCCGCGCGCAGCTCGGCGGCGGCGAGCTGCGCGCCAAGCCATGACAGCAGGGACGCGAGCAGCAGGATCCTCAGGAGGAATTTCGTCATGGCACAAGGGGTCGGGTGCTACACCCGGTTGCGCGCCGCGCCGCGCTGGAAGGCCTGCACGTTGGCCGCCAGTTCCGCCACCAGGCGCTGGCGCGACTCGACGCTGGCCCAGGCGATGTGGGGTGTGACGATGAGGTTAGGCAGACCGGCCTCGAGCAGGGGGTTGCCGCTGCGCGGTGGTTCCTCGGCGAGGACGTCGAGGGCGGCGCCGCCCAGCCGCCCGCTCTCCAGGGCCTGCCGCAACGCAGTCTCGTCCACCATGCCGCCGCGGGCGGTGTTGATGAGGATGGCGCCAGGCTTCATGGCGGCCAGTTGCGCGGCGCCAATCAGATTGCGGGTCTGCTCCGTGAGCGGGCAGTGCAGGCTCAGCACATCCACCCGTGGCAACAATTCCATGAGAGGGATGCGCCCCGCCTGCGGTGCGCCGCCCGGGCGCTGGGCCAGCAGGACCTCCATGCCGAAGGCCTCGGCCACTCGTGCCACGCCCTTGCCCAGTTCCCCATAGCCCACGATACCCAGGGTCTTGCCCGCCAGTTCATGGATCGGTGGCTCGAGCAGACAGAAATGGGCCGCCCGCTGCCAGTCCTCCCGGTCCATGCGCGCGGCGTATTCCCGGCTGTGGCGCACCAGGGCCAGCAGCTGGGTGAAGACATGCTCCACCACCGAGGGTGTGGCGTAGGCCAGCACATTGCTCACCGCGATGCCCCGTTCACGGGCGGCTTCCAGGTCCACATTGTTGGTGCCGGTGGCGGCGATGCAGACCAGGCGAAGATTTCGTGCCTGGCGCAGCGGATTGCCGTCCAGGCGCACCTTGTTGCTGATCACCACCTCGGCGTCGACGATGCGTTCAGCCAGCTGTTCCGGGCGGGTCTCGGGATAGGAGCGCCAGTGGCTGAAACAGCCTTCCAGCGTGGACAGGTCCAGATCCCCCGCATCCAGCGAACCCTGGTCGAGCAGAACCCCTTTCATAACAGTGTTGTCCCTTTTTGCGAGCATGAATGAATCAGTGCTTTCTTATATCCCTATATTCCATGACCTGTTTGGAGCCAGAGGGTTCGGTCCATCGATTGAGTTGTCTCAATGTACCGTGCCGTAGAGCAGGGAAACTTTTTATCCGCAGCATGATCTATAGTTTCTATTGTGCCAGCGGTCGAGCGCGGTGCAATCAAACGGAACAGAAGTAGGAGAAGGGCATGGAGCATCGTCACACCACTCGAGTACCGCGGCACATCAACGCACTGATCTACCGGCAGGGTCTGCCGGTGCAGGTGGGCCGCACCCGTAATATCAGCAGCGAGGGTGCGTTCCTCGAGACTGGTCAACTTCAGGGGCCGCTACCGGATTGCCTGGAACTGGAATTCCTTTCCGGCATGGAATCGGTCGAACGCTTTCGACTCAAGGCCCTGGTGGTGCATCGGCATCCCACTGGCATCGGCATCGAATTCGCCTGGCTGGATCCGCGTGCCGAACAGAGACTGCGGGACTGCCTGCGGCACAGTCCCCCGCCAGTAGAGCGATTGCCTCAGGCCGAAGCGATAGGCTATGGCTGATCGCCCATGGGGCGGGTGATTTCGCCCACATGGGTAGCGGACTGGTGGCGGCCCTGATCCCGGTCGGAAAAATACTGGCGCAGGGTCTTTTCCATCACCGGGAAGGCGAGGGTTTCCCAGGGGATGTCCTGTTCCCGGAACAATTCCACCGCCAGGCTTTCCGGACCTGCTTCATAGGCCGGCTCGATCAGGGGGCCGCGGAACACCATGTACACCTGGCTGATGTGCGGAATGCTGTACACGGCGTAGAGGGACTGGATATCCACCCGGGCGCGCGCCTCCTCCCAGGTTTCGCGCAAGGCCGCCTCGCGGGTGGATTCACGATTCTCCATAAAGCCGGCGGGCAGGGTCCACAGGCCGTGGCGCGGCTCGATGGCGCGGCGGCAGAGCAGGATCCTGTCTTCCCATTCTCCGATGCAAGCGGCGACGATCTTGGGGTTTTCGTAGTGGATGGTGTGGCAGACGGTGCATACGTGGCGCGGCAGGTTATCGCCTTCCGGAATGCATTGTTCCACCGGCTGGCCGCAATGGCTGCAATAGTTCATCGGCTCACTCCGAATAACGGCAGTCGTAGCTGGCGATCAACTGGCTGGCACCCTGCGGTGCGTGGTTGTCCAGGAACAGTCCGACGGGCTCCAGTGTCACTGGCCGGGTGAGCACCGGCCCCCAGTTGAGGGTGTCGAATTCCATGCCACCGAGCAGGCGGTGGACCTGGGTAAGGTAGAGACGGTCGAGGACCCGGCCGCGCAGCAAGGTGTTCAGCCTTCCACGGCCATCCCCTTGCCAGCCTGCAACAGACCGATGCCGGCGGCCTGGGTGAGATTGCGGGCGCGTTCGAGATCATTGCCAGCACCGATGGCGAGGTACAGGTTGCGGTTCGGGTAGCCCTGCAGGGCGGCGACTGGGATGTCCAGGCTGTTGCTCAGCACGACGACATCGGGTTGTGCCGAGAGCCCCTGTTGCAGGCGCCAGTCGCGCAGGTCGGCGAAATCCTTCGTGGGGCCCACGGGCAGTTGATCCTGGTGTTCGCCGGTTTGCGCCTGGCGGAAGTAGCGGGCACTGGTGATGAGCACATCCGCCTGAGCGGCCAGTTCCTGAAACAGGCGCCAGTCACGGGCATTGCCGATGGCCGGCGGTACCTGGTGCGTGCTGTGGTCAGGACTGGGCAGGGCAATGCGGCCATCGATGCTGCTGACATAATTGCTGTAGACGAAGGGCCGCGCGGTGCTGCCGCGCTGCTGCAATCCCTCGTTCAGGTACAGGCCGTGTAATTCCCGCGAATCACCGGTGGGGGGCAGCAGCTGGATGACGGGTAAGTGATACATAGGGCCATTCTACTCAATCGCCGCGAAGATGGCCCTGTAGGAGCGGGCTCTGCCCGCGAAGGGCCGATAACGAGCCGGCCGGCCTGTTCGCGGGCAGAGCCCGCTCCTACAGGGCGGTGTCAGCCAAGCAGGAACCGCAAGCGGAACCGGTTGCGGCGACGCAGGCGGTCCAGGTAGCCGGGATAGTCGATGCCAAAGCGCTGGAACAAGGCCCCGGCGGCGGTCTTCAGGGTGTTGAGGCGCTTGACCGGGAAGGCCTGGGTCAGGCCCAGGGCAATGAGGTTTCCGCAGTCGCCAAGGGGTAGTTCCAGCACCTGGCCGTCACAGGCCTGCTTGAGCCGCTTGATGTGCTGGCGACATACATTGGGGCGGCTGGCCCAGAGGTTGACGCTGAGCACGCCACCCGGCGCGAGCCGTTCCCGGCAGCGCGCGAAGAAGGCGGCTTCTTCCAGTTCACCGTCCATGCCGGTGGCGCTGAAAAGATCCACCAGGATCAGGTCGAAGGTCTCCCTGTCCGGTCGGGCGAGGTAGTCCAGGGCGCTGTCGGTATGGATTCGCAAACGCGCGTCGCTCGGCAGGGCGAAGAACTCCCGTGCCGTTTCCACGACCGTGGCGCGCTGTTCCACCGCCAGGATCTGGCAGTCAGGAAAGTGGTGGTGCAGGAAGCAGGCCAGGGAACCGCCCCCCAGGCCGAGCAGCAGCACCTTGCGCGGCGCCGGCTGAAACAGCAGGGCGGCGGTCATGGCCTGGGTATAACTCAGCACCAGCACCTGGGGATTGTCCAGTAGCATGCAACTTTGCTTGGCGCGGGTACCGAAGTACAGGGTGCGGGTCACGCCGTCCTCGATTACCTCGACGATGCCCTTGTCATCCTGGGCGCGGTGCAGGGTACGGTGGGGCAAGGCTTCCATGGCGGGCATTGTACCGTTTTCCCGGCAGCTGCCGCGTGCCGTTGATGGCGTCAGGCCTGTCTGTGCACCGGGAAACGAAAACCGGGCCGTGCGGCCCGGTTCGTGGCGAAGGCCGAAGAGCCTCAGCTGGCCTTTGCCACGCCCTGCTTGCCCTGGTAATCGGCGATGGCGGCCTTGATGGCGTCCTCGGCCAATACCGAGCAATGTACCTTCACCGGCGGCAGGGCCAGTTCCTCGGCGAT